>JAEWFB010000105.1 GCA_023389095.1 Actinomycetes bacterium | reverse complement strand
AGGGCACCTGACGTCCCCAACCCGACAGCTAACCCCGCAGGCGCGCGTCAGGAAGGAATACCCCTATGCAGTACCTGTCCAAGCATGCTGCCGCCAAGCGGGTCTCGATGAAGCAGCGCATCGCCGGCGTCGGCATCGCCGGAGCCGCCACCGTCGTCGGCGGCATCACCGCCGCGGGCTCGGCCAAGGCCGCCTCCGTCTGGGACTCGGTCGCCCAGTGCGAGTCCGGCGGCAACTGGAGCATCAACACCGGCAACGGCTACTACGGCGGCCTGCAGTTCTCGCAGAGCACCTGGGCCGGCTACGGCGGCCGCGCCTACGCCCCCCGCGCCGATCTCGCGAGCAAGTCCGCGCAGATCACCATCGCCCAGAAGGTCCTCGCCTCGCAGGGTCCGGGCGCCTGGCCCGTGTGCTCACGTCGTGCGGGCCTGAGCCAGGCCAACGGCGGGGGCGCCGTCGCCGCGTCGCGGTCCTCCGTGCGCGCGCCGATCACGACCGCCAAGAAGGTCGTCAAGAAGAAGAGCTACGCCGCCCCGAAGGCCACGACCAAGCGGGTCAACACCTACGTGGCGCCCAAGGTCACCAGCTACACGGGCAGCGGCAAGACGCTCACGGTCCGCCGCGGCGACACGCTCGGCAGCCTCGCCCAGCGCCACCACGTCTCCGGAGGCTGGCAGGCCCTGTACGCTGCCAACACGGCTCGGGTGCACAACCCGAACCTGATCTACGTCGGCCAGGTGCTGCGCCTCCCGTGACGCACCCCTGACCGAGCACGACCGGACGGCCTCGCGCGACCAACCCCTGGGTCCCGCGGGGCCGTCCTTCGTCTGCCGTCTGGGACGAAGCGGCCGGCCTCGGTTACGCTGGCGGCCGACCGGACGACGGCAGGCCTGCCGCGCGACCGGGTCGCTGGCGTGGCGCAATTGGCAGCGCACCTGTCTTGTAAACAGGTGGTTGGGGGTTCGAGTCCCCCCGCCAGCTCGTAATCTCTTGCCGGACAGCACGATTGGGGCCTCGTGCGTCCATGCGTGTCGCCTGTTCGGAAGGGCCGCCGGTGGCGGTCCCCCGAAGGTGCGCGTTGACCTGCGGAAACGCGGTGACTCCGGCCACGTACCGGTCGCCGGCGATCCGGCGTCCTCGGGGACGGTCAGGGCGGCGTTGAGGTCGGGGACGACGGTGTCGAGGTGACGGTCGCGGTGATCGTCGTGGTCACGGTGACGGTCGGGGTCTGAGCCGCCTTGGTGAGGGCCTTCTCGAACGCGGCGACGGTCGCAGCGTCCACCGCGCCCGTCGCGGGCACGCCGAGATCGGTCTGGAACGTCTTCAGGGCCTCGGTCAGCGCCGGGGACCACTGCCCGTCCACCGGGCCGTCCCAGTAGCCGGCGAGCGTCAGGGTCTGCTGGAGCGCCGCCGTCGAGGCCACCTCGGCCTGTGCCGCCACCCCACCCTTGGCCGCCAGATCGGTCCCTAGGGCCGCCTCGGTCGCCTTGTCCACCGTCCCGGTCACCGGCAGGCCGTGCGCCTTCTGGAGTGCCTCGACGGCAGCCACGGTCGACGGGCCGTAGACCCCGTCGGGTGCGCCGCTGTAGTAACCGGCCTTCGCGAGGTCCTCCTGCAACGCGACCGTGTAGTCGTGCACCGCCTTCGCGGCCTTCTGCTGCTGTTCGTCGGTCAGGCAGCCCGCCTCCGAGAACAGCTGCAGCCACGCCATCTCGAGGGCCACCGCCGCGCTGTTGAACTGCGTCGAGGCCTGCACCAGCGGGGTGCCGTCGGAGATGCCTGCCTGCGCCGTCTCGAAGTCGGTCTCCGCCTGCTGGACTCGCGCCACCGCCTCACTCGACGCGGCCGCGGCGGTCGTCGACGTGGGTGCGGACGGCGTCACCACGGACGCCGTCGCGGTGGATCCGGTCGCCGCGGCCTGAGCCGCGGCGAGGCCGGCCTGCGCTGCTGCCAGCTCCTGCTCGGCGTGCGTCACGGCCCGGCGCGCCTCGACGGCGGCCTCACCTGCAGACGTGGCGTCCTGCCCCGGCCGCTTCACGTCGGCTCCTCCGGTCTTGACGTCCCCGACCGTGGCCGCCGTCTGGTTGAGGATGTCGCCGTACCGGTCCAGGGCCGTGATGTAGCTCGCGCTGGCCGAGCAGAACGCCGTGCTCGCCTTGGCGGCCTCGGCGTTCGCCTCGTCGAGGGCCTTCTGGGCCGAGTCCACCTTCGCCTGTGCGGCGCTCACGGCCGTGTCGCCACCGCTGCTGCCGCAGCCGACGAGCACCGATGCAACGGCCAGGACCAGGACGGCCCGCGCGCTGTTGTGCACGAGGCGGTGGTTCAGGGCAAGTGCGGCCGCCCGACCGGGTGTCCGACCGGTCTTCCAGTACGCCAGCGCCATGACGGTTCTCCCGATCGACGACAACTGCCCACGACCGGAACCTACTGACGGACAGAAGCGGTCGCCTCACTCCATGGGAGCGATTGGGCGATGCCGGGTGAGTCGAGGGCGCGATGACCCGGCCGGCGGCACCCTCGGCTACCTGGCTGAGTCGCCGCCGCCGGGGACGCCGAGCCAGTCGTTCCGCTCGGCCGGCCGCGCTGCCCCGATCGTGAGCTCCCAGACCACGACACCGGCGGTGAAGGCGTCCGCCCCGGACAGCTCGATGACCTCGTTGCGCAGCAGCACGAACGCCTCGTGGTCTTCCGGGACCCCTCGTCCGGACTGTTGCATCGCCGCACGGACGACGGCTCGAGCACGACAGGGAACGGTGCAGGCCCGCAGGGTGTGGAGGCGGTGCTCGCGCAACCGCCCACGCCAGCGGGCGACGCGCAACACGCTCCACGCGCACAGGGCGTGGAACGCCACGAGGAGCAGAACGAGGGTCTCGACGCGCATGGGTGGCGCGGCGCCTGTCGACCACGCCCGCAGGAAGGCGAGGGCCAGCAGGCCGACGAGCACGCTCACGCCGAGCGGCAGATACGCCAGAAACGCCCGTCGCGACGCAGGTGCCTGACGCGCGTGCCACGCGGACCCGGCCCAGGCCCGCAGGTCCGGGTCGGGGCCGGCCGACGGAGGGCGTCCAGCATCGGTGGGCCTGAGCGGGGCTGCCGCGTGCGCCTCCTCCGGCGGGGTAGCGCCCTCAGGACCGGCGAGGATCGCGGTCATGGCAGCGGCGTTCACGTGGCTGACGGTGCCGGCACGGTCGTACTCGAAGAGGGCGATGTCGAACTCCTCGGCGTAGGACAGAGCCGTCTCCGAGTAGGTGCCGGACGTGAAGTAGAACAGCTGGAGCGGGCCGCGACGCGCATCGGCCACGAGGTCGCGAAGGGCCTCGGCGGTCGTGACCGAGACTCCCCACCTCAGATGAGCCAGCGCCGACGTGCAGGAGAGGGTGCAGGCGCTCTGCGGCGCTCGCGCCGACAGATAGCACCGCGACGCACCTGAGTGACCGAGGGAGCCGAGCCACCCGATCGCCGCCTCGTGCGCCTTGGCCTGCGTGGTCAACCGGGCCGGACGCGCCGCGGGCCGGTCGGCAGCGCCGGAACCCGCCTCCCTGCCTCCTGGCGCAGGCCTTCGAAGAAGCCACCGGGCCCACCGGGGTCGCCGGTTCACCGGAGGTCACCGACGCGCTGGCGACCGAGGGCGGGAGGGGACGCGATCGAGGGAATCACGGACGTTCTCCGTCGGTAGTAGGGCTTTCAAGGCGCTCCGCCCCTGACGGATGTGCAACCAATGGCGTGCCCATACCCATCGGCGGAGACGGTGAGCCGCCCGCGCCCGCACCGTGTCCGCAGGGCGGGACGCGGGTGACCGGTGCCTCGATCTCATCCCGGTGATATGAGCACCGCCGGCCACACCAGCCGTAGCATCGTGGCGCGCGGAACGGAGACTGCTCATGGCTGCAGAGGACATCGAAGCACCGGCCCCATTCACCACCGAGGACTACCTGGCCCGAGCACGGAAGGTCGTGACCGCGGCGTCGGAGCGTGGCCTCTCCGGCGTGCTGGTGACGCCGGGTCCCGACCTGGTCTGGCTCACGGGCTATCGACCGACGGCGATCACCGAGCGCCTGACGATGCTGGTGCTGCGCCCGGACCTGGAGCCGACCCTCGTCGTCCCGGCCCTCGAACGGCACGATGCCGAGCAGGCAGAGGGTGTCACGGGGATGGAGGTGATCGCCTGGCCGGACGCCACCGACCCGTACCAGGCGGTCGCGCCGCTGCTCCGGCAGGACGGCGCCTACGGGATCTCCGACTCCGCGTGGGCCCTGCACCTGCTCGGTCTCCAGGAGCGCCTGCCGGGGACGACCTACCGCGCCCTGACGAACGCGTTGCCACTGATGCGTGCGGTCAAGGGCCCGGACGAGCTGAGGCGCCTCGCCGCCGCGGCCGCCGCGGCCGACGCGACCTACCGGGAGATCCTCGAGGTGCCCTTCGCCGGGCGCAAGGAGACCGACGTGGCCGCCGACCTCGCCGCGCTGCTGCGGCAATTCGGGCACGAGCAGGTCGACTTCACCGTCGTCGGGTCAGGCCCCAACGGCGCCGACCCGCACCACGAGGCCGGGGACCGCGTCATCCGGGACGGCGACGCGGTCGTGCTCGACTTCGGGGGTCTCAGGTACGGCTACGGCTCGGACACCACCCGCACCGTCTGCGTCGGTGAACCCACCCCGGAGATCCGCGCCGTCCACGAGATCGTGCGGCAGGCCCAGCAGGCCGGCGTCGACGCGGTGCGGCCGGGCGCGACGTGCCAGGACGTCGACCGTGCCGCGAGGGCTGTCATCACGGAGGCCGGGTACGGCGAGGCGTTCATCCACCGGACCGGTCATGGCATCGGCGTCACGACGCACGAGCCGCCCTACATCGTCGAGGGGGAGGAGCAGCCCCTCGTGCCGGGCATGTGCTTCTCCGTCGAGCCCGGCATCTACCTCTCCGGACGGTTCGGTGTGCGGATCGAGGACATCGTGACGGTGACCGACTCCGGCGTCGCTCGTCTCAACGACACCGACCACGGGCTCGGGATCGTCACGTGAGCCACCTGCCGGGGCTGATCAACCCCGGCGAGTGATGCCGTCCCAGGCGTGAGGTACCAACCTGATGCCGTCGAGGGACAGCTCTGCGTGAGGTGGTGGTCAGCATGGTCGCTGTGGGACCTGACCCGACGGGCACCGGGTGGTCGCGATGAGCACGGTGGAGGGGGCCAGCGGTCAGGCGGTGCCCGTCGGCAGGGCGAAGACGCGAACCGCCGCGGCGCCCTACATCTCGTGGATCGCCCTGGCCATGATGACGACCAGCTCGGTGGCCAGCCTGCGCGCGGCACCGACGATGGCCGTGTACGGGCTGGCGTGCGTCTTCCTCTACGTCGTGCCGGCCATCGTGTTCCTGATCCCCACGTCGCTGGTCTCGGCCGAGCTCGCCTCCGGCTGGGAAGGCGGCGTCTACAACTGGGTGGCGCGCGGCATCTCCAAACCGATGGGGTTCCTGGCGGTCTGGTGCCAGTTCGCGATGACGATCTTCTACTACCCGAGCCTGCTCGGCTTCGTCGCGAGCACGTTGGCGTACGTCATCAACCCGGCTCTGGCCTCCAACGGCGTCTGGACGGCACTGGTGATCGTCGTCGTGTACTGGACCGGCGTCTGGGTCTCCTCCCGCGGTACCAAGGGAGTGGCAGGCCTGGCCAGTGCGGGTCTCATCATCGGCACCCTGATCCCCGGGGCCATCCTCGTCACGCTGGGGGCCGTGTTCCTCGGCCAGGGGCACCCGTCGGCCGCTCCCATGGACGCAGCCCACTTCTTCCCGGTCTGGGCCGGGCTCTCGAGCCTGGTCCTCATCGTCAACAACTTCCTGTCGTACTCCGGCATGGAGATGAACGCGGTGCACGTGGGCAGCCTGAAGAACCCGGGCAAGGAGTTCCCGAAGTCGATGTTCCTCGCGATGGGGCTGGTCCTGGTGATCTTCATCCTGCCCGCCCTGGCCATCGCCTGGATCGTGCCGGCCCAGGAGCTGTCGCTCACCGCCGGGGTGATGCAGGCCTTCGACGCCGTCCTGGCCAACTTCGGCGCTCAGTGGCTCACCCCGATCTTCGGGATCATGCTGGTGTCCGCATCGCTCGGTGGCATGCTCACCTGGCTCGCGGGTCCGTCGAAGGGCCTGCTGCTCATCTCCCGCCAGGAGGGCTACCTGCCACCGGTGCTGCAGAAGCTCAACAAGAACGGTGTGCAGCAGAACATCCTGGTCGCCCAGGGCATCGTGACGACGATCATCGGCCTCGGCTACGCCCTGATCCCCAACGTCTCGAGCGCCTACTGGATCTTCTCCGTCATCACCACGCAGGTCTACCTCATCATGTACCTGCTGATGTTCGTCGCCGCAGTTCGACTGCGGCGCAACGACCCTGACCACGTCCGTGGCTACCGCGCCCCGATCCTCGGTGCCCTCTGCGGCGTCGGCTTCGCAGCCTCGCTGGCCGCCCTGCTCATCGGGTTCATCCCACCCTCGCAGTTCGAGTCCGGCAGCCCGGCCCTGTACCTGCTCATCGTCGCCGGTGGGGCGCTGGGTCTCGGCCTGCTGGTGCCGTTCCTCTTCTACCGGTCACGCAAGCCGTCCTGGAAGCAACCAGACGGCGCGGAGGTGAGCCAGTCATGACCGTCACGGAAACCTCCTCGGACAAGGAGACCCGGACCACGTACCTCGTCATGGGGGCCGCGGTGCTGGTGCTCGCGGTGATCGCGTTGTTCACCTTCCACTCCGGGAAGACCTCGCAGCAGGCACAGCAGAAGGCGGTCCAGCTCAGCGCCGCCCTCACCGCCGCCGGCGCCCGCGCCCCGAGCCAGGAGACGCTGGTGCGACTCTTCGGCAACGACGGCGGCTCCGTGTGTGACGACCCCAACGGGGCTCTTCGCCGGGGAGTCCTGGCGCAGCAGCTGATGAACGGCGCTGCCGGTCCCGGCATGCGGCCGGTCATCGCCGACCGACGCGTCGTGGACGCCCAGCTGCTCATCATGAAGGTCTACTGTCCCGGCGACGTGCCGACCTTCCAGGAGTTCGTCAACAGCCTGAACCTCGGCGACACCGTGAAGAGCTGATGACGCGTGGACCTGCGTGACCGGGTGACCGGGCTGATGGGACGCGCGCGAACGGACCTTGCCGAGCTGGTGGCGATGCCGTCGGTCGCAGATCCCCGGCAGTACCCGCCGGAAGCGTGCGCGCAGGCCGCCCAGTGGGTCGTGGACGCCTTCGCCGCGGAGGGCTTCCGTGACGCCCACCTGGAGGAGACGGTGGACGGCAGCCAGGCGGTCGTCGGTTCGCGGCCGTGCGCGGACCCGACCGCCCCGACCGTCCTGCTCTACGCCCACTACGACGTCCAGCCGCCCCTTGACGAGAACGCCTGGCGCACTTCACCCTTCACGCTCACCGAGGTCGACGGACGCTGGTACGGGCGCGGTGCGGCCGACTGCAAGGGCAACATCGTCATGCACCTCACCGCCTTACGGGCCCTGGGTGACGACGTGCCGGTCAACCTCAAGCTCGTGGTCGAGGGTTCGGAGGAGCAGGGGACCGGCGGCCTCGAGGACTTCGTGCCCAAGCACGCGGAGCTGCTCCGGGCCGACACCATCCTCGTCTGCGACACGGGAAACGCGGCCGTCGGCGTCCCCGCCGCGACCGTGAGCCTCCGCGGCATGGTCAACGTCGTGGTCAGCGTCGACGCGTTGTCATCGGAGGTGCACTCCGGGATGTTCGGCGGAGCCGCCCCGGACGCCCTCGCGGCTCTGGTCGCCATGCTGGGCACGCTGCGCGACCCGAAGGGCGACACCACCGTGACCGGGCTGGACCATGGCCAGGCCTGGCCTGGCGAGCCCTACCCGCCCGAGCAGTTCCGCACCGACGCAGGACTGGTCGAGGGTGCGGACCTGCTGGGGAGCGGAACCGTCTCCGACATGCTCTGGGCGCGTCCGGCCCTCACCATCCTGGGCATCGACTGCCCGCCGGTGCTCGGCTCCGCCGCGGCCATCTCGCCGCACGCGCGGGCGCGGCTCAACCTGCGGATTCCTCCCGGGACCGAGCCGGCCACCGCCGAGAAGGCCCTGCGCGAGCACCTGCTCGGGGCGGCGCCGTGGGGTGTTCAGGTCAGCGTCGAGACGGAGGCAACCGGGTCGCCGTTCCTGGCCCGCACCGACGGCCCCGCCTACCGCGCCATGGGCGCGGCCATGCAAGAGGCCTTCGGGCGACCCATGGTCCATCTGGGCCAAGGCGGCTCGATCCCCCTCTGCAACGTGTTCGCCGAGACCTACCCCGGCGCTGAGCTCATCCTCATGGGCGTCGAAGAGCCGCAGGCCCTGATCCACGCGCCCAACGAGAGCGTGGATCCCCGGGAGATCGCCGACCTGGCCGTCGCGGAGGCCCTGTTCCTCCGACGCCTCGGCGCCGGCTGACCCTGAGGCGTCGGCCTGGCCGGTCCGGGCTAGATGCCTCGCCAGGTGGAGGTCGTCCGTCCGATCCGCTCGGAGATTCCCGAGCCGACGAGGACACCGACGGCGATGGCGACGATCGACAGGAGGGCGTTGAGGAAGTCGCCGAGGCCGGCGGCCTGGTCGGCGCCGACGATCTGCGCGACGCCGGCCAGCCCGAGCGCCCCGGGCACCAGCAGCCAGAACGTGGGCAGGAAGGTGACCGGGACCGGTGGACCGCTTCGACGGCTCTGGATCGCGTAGCACACCGGCAGGATCACCGCGGCCGCCAGGAAGCTGGCACCCAGAGAGCCGATCACGAGGCCCGACAACGCCTGCACCCCGTACGCGATGTAGAGGACGACCAGCAACCACCCCAGGGTGCGTCGGGGCGCCGACGAGGCGATGTACTGGCCCAGCCCGAAGATGAGCACCCCGAGCCAGGGTGCCCAGGCACCGAGGGCCGAGCCGCCCGGGGTGGATGACTGTGGCCGTCCGGCGAGCTGGGCCCCTACGGCGATCCCGAAGCTCAGCAGCAGGAGCCGTTCCAGGCCATAGACCAGGCGTGCCGATCCCGCGAGCATGTCGCCGGTCGCCAGCTCCACCGTCGCCATCGTCAGTGCCGCCCCCGGCAGGAAGGTGACGAGGGCGGGGATGACGATGTGCAGGGCCTCGACGTCGAGCGCGGGGGCCAGCCACGCGAACACGAGCCAGGTGACGGCCACGGCGGCGACCACCGGAAGCACCAGCGTCAGGATGGGCTCGCGATCCGCCCACCAGCGAAGCAGTCCCACGAGGAAGCCCAGGACCAGGAACGCCGGCAGCGTGCTGGCGGTGGGGTCGAGCATGAGCCCCAGACCGACCGTGAGGACTCCGCCGCCCAGCACGGCGATGACGGCGCCGAACCTCGGCTCTGCCGTCCCCAGCTCCTGCAGGCGTGCCATCGCAGCCTCGGCGCTCACCTGTCCGTAACGGATGTCGTCGATGAGCCGGTACAGCGCATCCACCTGGTCCAGACGCAGGGGGCTGCTGCCCCCGGTCTCGAAGTCCACCCTGCTCGACGTTCCCAGGTCGATGCGCACGAGGACCCCGGTCGGAACCACGAAGAAGGTCACACCCGTGGCGCCGTACACCTCGGCGACCCGTCCCAGGATCAGGGCGACACGGTCGGCAGGTTCTCCCGCGCGGGACATGGCGACTCCCAGATGCCGCAGCAGGTCGAGCACGGCCTCTGGTGGCGGGGCGGGAACCGCTTCGGGCTCAGGCACCGGAGCGGCGGCCAGGGGTGCCATCCGGCGCGCAGCCACCTCCCCGATGCGTGCCCAGGCGCGTTGCCTGAACGTGACCCTGCGGCGCGGCGCAGCAGGAGACTGCCCCACGTGCTGCGCCGGCTTTCCGTCAGGAGCCACGGGTCCAGACTGTCACCCGTGCACGCCTCTCTGATCGCCCGCAACGGATGAGGAGGGCCCTGGAGGCGGGGGATCTCCGCTTCCAGAGGTCTTGACGCTGAACCCTGACCACACCGAGTCGGAGGTCAGCCCAACGTCGAGGCGCGGGCGACGATCTCCGGCGTGAACTCGACGTGCCGGTGGCGGTGGCCCGGGTCGGTCGTCTCTTCCAGCAGCAGCTCCGCCGCGCGCTGGCCGAGCAGATGCCGCGGCTGGCGCACGGACGTCAGGGGCACCGCTGCGGCGCCGGCGAACTCGATGTCGTCGTAGCCGACGATGGCGAGGTCGCCGGGCACGTCGACGCCGAGCGCGACGCACTGCTGGAGCAGGCCGAGGGCGAGAAGGTCGTTGGCGCAGAAGGCAGCCGTGGGACGGCGCGAGCGAGGCAGCCCCGCGATGCGGGCACCGGCGAGGCGTCCGGCGGCGACGGTGAGGGCGTCGGTCCCGACGGGGACCAGGTGGTCGAGGGGGAGCCCCGCGTCGCGGATGGCGGCGGTCGCGCCGGCGCGACGGTCGCGGACCTGTCCGATGGAGTCGGGGCCGCCGACGAACGCGATGCGCTCGTGGCCGCGGTCGATGAGGTGCTCGGCGGCGAGGCGGCCACCGAACACGTCGTCGACCGACACGCTGCACAGCAGGTGGTCGTCCCGCGTGCGGTCGACGATGACCACGGGCGTGCCCCGCTCGGAGACCTGGACCAGAGTGGGGTCGTCGGGCTGGACCGGGGTGACCAGCACCCCGGCGACGCGCTGCTCCTCGAGCCGGCTCAGGTACACCCGCTCTCGCTCGAGGCTGTTGTCGCTGTTGCAGGTGTAGAGCACGAGGTCCGCGCCGGACGCGGCGTCCTCGATGCCTCGGGCGACGTCGGTGAAGAACGGGTTGGCCACGTCGAGGACCACGTAGGCGAGGGTGCTGCTGCGTCCGGCCCGGAGCAGCCGGGCGCTCTCGTTGCGGACGAAGTTGAGCTCGGCCATGGCGCGCTCCACGCGCTGGCGCGTCTTGGCGCTGACGCGCTCCGGGCGGTTGAGCACGTTGGACACGGTCCCGAGTGACACGCCGGCAGCGAGGGCGACGTCCTTGACGCTGACCGACATGGCTCTTCCTAAAACTTTTCAACAGGGGCACCGGACGCCTCACCCTACCTCGCGACCGCATCGAATGACGCTCCGGCACAGCGTCTCTCTGTGGATCTTGGCAAAGTCATTGACCGCGTCAGACGACGCCGGTACGGTCGTCCTGTTGAAACCTTTCAATGAGGCAAGGTGCACTATGAGCGAACCGCGGCCACCCGCGATTCTGGAACTGCGAGACGTGTCGAAGTCGTTCGGCCCGGTGCTGGCGCTGAGGTCGGGCAGTCTCGAGGCCCACGCCGGTTCCATCCATGCGCTGGTCGGTGAGAACGGCGCCGGCAAGTCGACGCTCGTCAAGATGGTCGCCGGCGTCCACCGCCGCGACAGCGGCGAGTTCCTCCTCGACGGCCAGCCGGTCGACTTCGGCTCCACCGCCGAGTCCAAGGCCGCGGGCGTCGCCGTCATCTACCAGGAGCCCACGCTGTTCCCCGACCTGTCGGTCACGGAGAACATCTTCATGGGTCGGCAGGTGCTCGGTCGAGCGCGCCGCATCGACAAGCCGGCGATGTACGCCGAGGCCGCGCGGCTCTTCGCGGGGCTCGGCGTGCACATCGACCCGCGCCGTCCGGCCCTGGGCCTGTCCATCGCCGACCAGCAGATCATCGAGATCGCCAAGGCCATCTCCCTCGACGCCAAGGTCCTCATCATGGACGAGCCGACCGCGGCGCTGTCCGGCGTCGAGGTCGAGCGCCTCTTCACCGTCGCCCGCCAGCTGCGCGACGAGGGCCGCGCCATCGTCTTCATCTCCCACCGGTTCGACGAGGTCTTCTCCCTCTGCGACACCGTCACCGTCATGCGCGACGGCGCCTACATCGACACCCGCGCGATCAACGAGACCTCCGTCGGCGAGATCGTCAACCTCATGGTCGGCCGCGAGGTCGAGGAGCTCTTCCCCAAGGTCGCAGCCGAGGTCGGCGAGGTCGTCCTCGAGGTCGAGGCGCTCAGCTCCACCGGCACCTTCCACGACGTGTCGTTCTCGGTCCGACGCGGTGAGATCGTCGGGCTGGCAGGCCTCGTCGGCGCCGGACGCAGTGAGATCGCCCGCGCCGTCTTCGGCGTTGACCGCTACGACTCCGGCACCGTCACGATGAAGGGCGTCGCGGTGCCGCCCGCGAACCCGACGGCCGCGATCCGGTCCGGAATGGCGTTCATCCCCGAGGACCGCCGCAAGCAGGGACTCGTCACCGACGCCTCGGTCGCCGACAACATCTCCTCGGTCATCCGGCACAAGCTGACGACGGCCGGCCTCATCACCCGCG
This sequence comes from Actinomycetes bacterium, assembly GCA_023389095.1. GTDB lineage: Bacteria > Actinomycetota > Actinomycetes > Actinomycetales > Dermatophilaceae > Monashia. The sequence continues at coordinate 183 of JAEWFB010000105.1, read as the reverse complement.
CGCGGGAGAACCGGGCGAGCGGTCCGTGGGCGGCCCGGCTCGAGGTCAAGACGAACGCCCTGGACATGGCGGCCAACACGATGAGCGGCGGCAACCAGCAGAAGGTCGTCATCGCCAAGTGGCTCGCCTCCGAGCCGGACCTACTCATCATCGACGAGCCCACCCGCGGCATCGACGTCGGCA
>JAEWFB010000084.1 GCA_023389095.1 Actinomycetes bacterium | reverse complement strand
GGGTCGAGCTGGGCGAGCGCGTCGGCGATCCCGCGCGCGACGCTGGGCACGTTGGGGAGCGAGGTGTGGCCGACGCCGTGGAGCGCGATGTTCTGCACCTGGAGGTCGGGATGCCTGATCGCGGCGTTGCGTTGCGGGAAGACGAGCTCGTCGAGGTCCGACCAGTAGGCGATGAACCGGGTCCGGCACCCTGGGACCGGTGCCGCGAGCTCGCGGACGAGTGCGCTTCCCGGACGCAGCTGCGCGGGGATGCCGGCCGGCACGAGGTAGCCGAGGACGCTCCCGCCGTGCGGGCTCCCGAGCGTGACGAGGGTGTGGACCCGCTCGTCGCCGCCGAGACGGGTCACGTAGTAGCGCGCGACGATCCCGCCGAGGCTGTGCCCGATGAGGTGGATCCGCTCGTAGCCGGACTCCTCGACGAGCCGCTCGACCTGCTCGGCGAGCCGCGCCGCGAGGACCCGGACGTCCCCCTCGAACGGTGAGTAGTTGACCGCGGCGATCGACCCGAAGCCTCGCCGGGCCAGGCTGGTCCGGAGCACGGTGAAGATCGATCGGTTGTCGATGAGCCCGTGGACGAGCAGGATCGGGGTGTTGGCGGCCTCGACGTCCGAGACGATCAGCCCCCGCTGGGTCGGCGGCAGGTGCTCGATCCGGTAGCCGTCCCGGCGGGTCGCGCGGTCGCGACGCAAGCCGGTCGGGTAGGTCGCGAGGTGCGCGGTCGCCCACGCCACCTCGGTGAGCACGCCGGCGATCATCGTCGGGGAGGCGAGGGCACGCGTGCTCCGGCCGACGACCCGCGCGGCCCCGGCCACCGTCTCGGCCGCGGTGCCGACCGTGCGCCCCAGGAGGCCCGGAGCGTGGGCGCACGCCGAGGACACCGGCTGCGCGGCGTCGCGCGCCGACGAGACCAGGGAGAGTCCTGCGCCGAGCATCGGGGCGAGCGTAGTCGCACACCGCCTACGATCGGGCTCATGAGTGAGGTGCTTCGCGTGGTCGTGGCCAAACCCGGGCTGGACGGGCATGACCGAGGAGCCAAGGTCGTCGCCCGCGCACTGCGCGACGCCGGCATGGAGGTCATCTACACCGGCCTCCACCAGACGCCCGAGCAGATCGTCGAGGCCGCGATCCAGGAGGACGCCGACGCGGTGGGCCTCTCCGTGCTGTCCGGGGCGCACATGACCCAGTTCGCCAAGGTCATCGAGCTGCTCAAGGCCCGGGACGCCGCGGACATCGTCGTGTTCGGCGGCGGGATCATCCCCGACGAGGACGTGCCCGAGCTGACCCGGCTCGGCGTCGCGAAGATCTTCACCCCGGGGGTGACGACGCAGGAGATCGTCGACTGGGTGCGCGGGGCGGTCGCCCCCGCCTGACCGGTGGTCACGACTTCCTCCGGAGAATGCGCTCCGCAGACGGAGGACGGTCGGCATTCGGTCCGATCTTCTTAAGGATTCGACAAGTCCTCTGGTCTGCGAAGCCGGAGCGGGTACAGGGTCGGCGCTCGGTGCGCCACCGCGCGCCATCCCACTCCCACGGAGGATCCTCAAGTGAAGCGAGTCACCCCTGCACTCGTGGTCGGGACGACCGTCGCGGCGGCAGCCGCATTCGGAACGTCGCTGGCCCCCGCCGTCGCAGCGCCGTCGGCCACCGGTCCGAGCCTCGGCTCGGGCGAGCGCCTCGTCCAGCGCAGCGTCGTCACCGACCCGGACGGCACGACGCACACCCGCTACGACCGGACCTGGGACGGAATGCGGGTCCTCGGCGGCGACCTCGTCGTCGAGCGCACCCGGGCCGGCGCCCAGCGCGACGTCCACTGGAACCGCACGGGTGCGGTCGCTCCGTCATCGACGACCCCCCGCGTCACCCGGGCCGCCGCTCAGGCCAAGGGCGCCGAGCAGGCCCAGGGCCGCGGCCCCGAGTCGTCCCGCTCCGAGCTCGTCGTCTGGGCCGGCAGCGGCACTCCGCGCCTCGCCTACGACGTCCTCACCGAGGGCGTCAAGGCCGACCAGACGCCCACTCGCCTGCACACGGTCGTCGACGCGGACAGCGGCGCGGTCATCACGAGCTGGGACGACATCAAGGAGGGCACCGGCAGCTCGATGTACTCCGGCACGGTCACCCTCAACACGACCCAGAGCGGCTCGACCTGGCAGCTCAAGGACTCGCTCGGCAACTACACGACCGACCTCAACGGCTCGACGAGCTCGACCGCTGCAGGGACGCTGTTCACCGACGCGGACAACCTCTGGGGCAACGGATCCTCGACGAGCCGGCAGACGGCGGCGGTCGACGCGCAGTACGGCGCGGAGAAGACCTACGCCTACTACAGCAACGTCCTCGGCCGGGCCGGCATCTGGAACAACGGCACCGGTGCCCGCAGCCGGGTCCACTACGGCAACGCCTACGTGAATGCCTTCTGGGACGGCACGCAGATGACCTACGGCGACGGGTCGGGCAACACCCACCCGCTGACCTCGATCGACGTCGCGGCCCACGAGATGAGCCACGGCGTCACCGAGAACACCGCGGGCCTCAACTACTCCGGGGACGCCGGTGGCCTCAACGAGGCGACGAGCGACATCTTCGGCACCGCCGTCGAGTGGTACGCCAACAGCAGCGCCGACCCGGGTGACTACCTCATCGGCGAGAAGATCGACATCAACGGCAACGGCACCCCGCTGCGCTACATGGACCAGCCGAGCAAGGACGGCGCGTCCAAGGACTGCTGGAGCAGCACGCTCGGCGGCCTCGACCCGCACTACAGCTCGGGCCCGCTGAACCACTGGTTCTTCCT
>JAEWFB010000037.1 GCA_023389095.1 Actinomycetes bacterium | reverse complement strand
GCGAAGGGCACGACGCGCACCGTGTAGTCGCCACTCGTCGGCGGCACGACGATGACCTCGGGGTCGGCGTTCGACGCCGACGAGGCGACCACGGCGCCGCTGTGGTCGAGCAGGTACACGTCGAAGTCGGCGGCCGCGTTGGCCCACCCGACCTTGACCGTCAGCTGGTGGGTGTCGCCGTAGCCGGCGGGCGTCGACACGTGCAGGGCGAAGTCGTCGCACAGGCCCGGACCGCACGTGACGCCACCGGTGGTGCCGGTGACGTTGGGCGCCGCGAACGGGCCGGCCGTCCACTGGACGCTCGTGCTCGTGTCGGACACCGAGCCCGCGTCGGGCGTCGCGGCCAGCGCGGGCGCGGCGGCGACCAGACCACCGACCAGGGAGGCTGCCGCGAGCAGCGGCAGAGCGCGGGAGCGGGGCCGAGCCCGCCAGGACGTGGAAGACAGCATGCGTTCTCCTGGGTCACGAAGAGACGACGCCCCCGAGGCGTGTGGTGGGACCACCATCGGGCGAGAACGACGGCGTTCTCGCTCGCCCGGGACAACGACCCCGACCGGTGCGGGGCTACGGGCCGGCTCGGTCAAGACTCGGTCAGGAGAGTCTGGGAGAACGCTGGAAGGTTCCGCCGGACCGGCGGCCGCATCCCCGTGTCCACCGGACCCGACGAGGTCCCTGAGCGGGCCTGAGGGCCCGGGAGCGGGTTCGTCACCTGCGGCGTGGGGTACTGACCAGAAGTCCCCAAGGAGGTCCCTCACGTGCACACCGCAGCCATCGGCTGGCTCGACCCGGCCACGCTCCTGACTCGCTTCGGCGGCGCCTTCCTGTGGGTCAGCATCGTCTTCGTCTTCATCGAGTGCGGGCTGCTCTTCCCGTTCCTGCCCGGCGACTCCCTGCTCTTCGCCATCGGCCTGTTCGTGTCCAACGGCCGGCTGCACCTGCCCCTCGCCCTCGTGCTGCCCGTGCTGTTCCTGGCCGCCATCGCCGGCAACGCCGTCGGGTACGAGATCGGACGCGCCGCCGGCCCGGCGCTCTACCGGCGCAACGGCCGGTTCCTGCGCCGCGAGCACCTCGACCGGTCGCACGACTTCTTCGACCGGCACGGCAGCAAGGCCCTGGTCCTCGGCCGGTTCGTGCCGATCGTGCGCACCTTCGTGACGGTCGTCGCGGGGGCGAGCCGGATGAGCCGCCGCCACTTCCTCGCGTGGTCGGCGGTCGGCGCCGCCATCTGGGTGTGCGCCCTGACGCTGCTCGGCTACTACCTCGGGCGGGCCATCCCCGGGTTGCAGGACCGCATCGACCTGATCGTGGTCGGGCTCGTCGCCCTGTCGGTGGTCCCCGTGGCGATCGAGTGGTGGCGCCACCGCCGCACCTCCCGCTCGCGTCCGTGAGGCGAAGGGCGTGGCGGCGACGGGTGTTCCGCCCACGGTCCCCCTCCCACTTCGGGGACGCCGCAGCCTGAGCGCGCTCAGAGCAGCGTGCCGAGGGGGCCGAGGTCGATGTTGAGGTCCTCCGGCTTGATCCCGTAACGCTCGCGGAGCTCGGTCACGGCCTCCTCGAGACGCATGAGTCCCAGGCCGAGGCCCTCCACCTGCTCGTCGCTGAGGTCGCCCTCGTCCACGCGCCGCAGCGCCTGTCGCTCCATCAGCTGCCGGAGCAGCTCGACGACGGTCAGGACGAGGGCGACGAGGTCACGCTCGACCGACGCCGGGTCGGAGTCGATCCGCTGCGGGAGCAGTCGGGGCGCGTCGGTCATGTCGCGTCCTTCATCGTCGAGCGCACCGACGTGACGAGCGCGTGCAGGCGCACCTGCACGAGGTCGACGCCGGCGAGCGAGATCGTCACGTCGCCGGCGAGCACGACGCCGGTGCCCAGCACGCGGTCGAGCAGGTCGACCAGGGCGACCTGCCGGTCGCCGGTCGGATACGTCTGCGGTGGCGCCGCCGTCACGTGCCCTCCAGGGAGACGAACGAGTAGGCGGGCCAGGGGCCGCCGAGCTCGAACCTCGCCGACGGGTGCTCGTCGTCGAGCGCCGCCACGGCGTCGCGGAAGCCGGACGCCTGGTCGTCGTCGACGAGGTAGGCGCCGTTGAGGATCATGGTTCCCTCGTGCCCGGAGAGGCGCTGGTCCTGCAGGGCCAGCCGGCGACTGGCCACGACGCGTGCCGAGAGCGCGGCGTGCACCCCGCCGGCGATGCGCTGCTCCTCCTGGGCGTCGCGCTCGCGCCGGCTCGAGTCCTCCTTGCGCCGCCGCAGGTACGCCGCGCCGGCACCGGGGGCGCCGGCGTCGGCCGGGCCACGCCCAGCGGTGACGTCCTGGAGCTCGCGGTTCCCGGCGGCCGGGGCCGCCGGGTCGGCGTAGGCCTTCACCGACCACTCGCGGCGCCCGGCGACGCGCTGGAGCGTGCGCACCAGGGGGTCGTGCCACTCGTCGAGCCTCGCGCGGACGCCGTCGTCACCGAGGCAGATCGTCGCCAACCGCAGCGGGGCGGTGGGTGCGGTGGCCGAGGCGGCGAACACGACCTCGTCGTGGGTTCGAGCGACGTCTTCGAGCCACCGCAGGTCCTCGAGGTGCTCGCGGATCGCCTCGTCGCCGAACTCGTCGAGGTCGACGTCGCTGACCACGGCGACGAGGCCGCGGTGCTCGAGGACGCGGAGCGGCCGGTCCTGCAGCCCACGGACCGACCCCAGGTCGGCGTCGGCGAGGCCACGGCAGACGGCGTACAGGTAGGTCCCGACGTCACTCATCGCGGGCCTCCAGCTCCTCGATCCGGGCCTTGAGCTGCTGGTTCTCCTCGCTCAGGCGGTTCTCCCCCGAGCTGAGCAGCGGGTCGTGCTCCCACCAGTCGATGCCCATCTCGCGGGCCTTGTCGACCGACGCCACGAGCAGCCGGATGCGGATCGTCAGCAG
>JAEWFB010000004.1 GCA_023389095.1 Actinomycetes bacterium | reverse complement strand
GGGTAGGCCGGGAAGCGCGTGACGAGGTCGGTGACCTCGGCGCGGACCTCCTTGCTCACCGGGTGGTCGGGGTCGGCGTCGCCCTGGGTCACCGACGTGTGGATGAGGCGCGCGATGGTCTCCATCTCCGGCAGGCCCATGCCCTGGGTCGTCACGGACGGCGTGCCGACGCGGATGCCGCTCGCGATGTTCGGCTTCTGCGGGTCGAAGGGGATGGCGTTCTTGTTGAGGACGATGCCGGCCGCGTCGGCGCGGGCCTCGGCGTCCTTGCCAGTGACTCCGATGCCCTGCAGGTCGAGCAGCGACAGGTGGGTGTCGGTGCCGCCGGTGGTCGGGCGGATGCCGACGTCCTTGAGGCTCTGCGCGAGCTGCTTGCTGTTGGCGATGACGTCGGTGGCGTACTGCGCGTACTCCGGCGTCGCGCACTCCTTGAAGTTGACCGCCTTGGCCGCGATGGTGTGCATCTGCGGGCCGCCCTGCATCATCGGGAAGACGGCCTTGTCGAGCGCGGCGGCGTGCTCCTGCTTGCAGACGAGCGCGCCCGAGCGCGGACCGCGCAGCACCTTGTGCGTCGTGAAGGTCACGACGTCGGCGTAGGGCACCGGCGACGGGATCGCCTTGCCGGCGACGAGGCCGATGAAGTGCGCGGCGTCGACCCAGAGGATCGCGCCGACCTCGTCGGCGATGGCGCGGAAGCGCGCGAAGTCGATGAGGCGCGGGATGGCCGACCCGCCGGCGCAGATCACCTTGGGGCGGTGCTCCTTGGCGAGGCGCTCGACCTCGTCGTAGTCGATGTCCTCGGTGTCCTTGTCGACGCCGTAGGGCACCGCGTCGAACCACTTGCCCGAGAAGGACACCTTGGCGCCGTGAGTCAGGTGGCCACCCATCGGCAGAGCCATCGCGAGCAGGGTCTCGCCCGGCTTCATGAACGCGCCGTAGACGGCCTGGTTGGCGCTCGCCCCCGAGTGCGGCTGGACGTTGGCGTGGTCGGCCCCGAAGAGCTCCTTGGCCCGCTCGATGGCGATCGTCTCGGCCTTGTCGACCTCGGAGCAGCCGCCGTAGTAGCGACGCCCCGGGTAGCCCTCGGCGTACTTGTTCGACAGCGTCGAGCCGAGGGCGGTGAGGACCGCCGGGGAGCTGATGTTCTCGCTCGCGATGAGCTGCAGGCCGCCGCGGATGCGGTCGAGCTCGGACAGGAGCACGCCGGCGATGTCCGGGTCGAAGGACTGGAGGGCGCCGAAGTCGGAGCCGTAGAACGTCGTGTCGTCAGCCATGGGACATCTCCGGGAGGTGCGGGTTTCGGTGCAGGACGGGGTGCAGGACTTCGTGCAGGTCTGCGTGCAGGTCTGCGTGCAGGTACGGGCAGGTCTGGCGCACACGAGCGACGCGCGTGCGGATCGGGCGTGGACCAACTCTATGCCGTCGGCGGGTGGGCGTCGGAGCGGTGCCCGTCGCCGGTCTCGTCGGACGCGCCGGCCGGCCGGCCGGCCGGGGCGACATCGGCGGAGGGCTCGACCGAGGGCTCCACGGAGGGCTCCAGGGAGGGCTCGGCGACGATTGCGTCGCGTGACGCGTCGGGCGAGGCGGGGCTGCCGCCCTCGGTTCCCGCGTCGGCGTCGGCAATCGCGTCGACATCGGCGGGTACGTCGGCGTCGGCGGGTACGTCAGCGTCGGCGGTCGCGTCGGCGTCGGCGGGTTCGGTCGCGCCCTCGGGCTCATCGGGCTCCCCGGGCTGCAGCGCCGCGTCGATGTCCTCCTGCGAGATCGCGCCGAGCCGCAGGGTGACCGGCGCCTCCCCCGTGCAGTCGATGATCGTCGAGGGGTCTCCGCCCTGGGTCGGGCCGCCGTCGAGGTACACCGCGACCGACTCGCCGAGCATCGCCTGGGCCTCGTCCACCGAGCGGGCGGCCGGGTCGCCGGTGGTGTTGGCGCTCGTGACGGCCATCGGGCCGATGTCGCCGAGCAGGTCGAGGGTGATCTCGTGGTCCGGCACGCGCAGGGCGACGGTGCCGTTGGTGTCGCCGAGGTCCCAGTGCAGCGAGGTCTGGGCCTTGAGCACGACCGTGAGCGGCCCGGGCCAGAACCGCTCCATGAGCCGGTTGGCGTAGTCGGGCACCTGGGTGGCCAGGCCCTGGGCGGTGCGCGCCGTCGGGATGAGCACCGGTGGGGGCATGTCGCGCCCACGTCCCTTGGCGGCGAGCACCGAGGCGACGGCGGTGGCGTCGAAGGCGTCGCAGCCGATGCCGTAGACGGTGTCGGTGGGCAGGACGACCACCTCGCCACGGCGCACGGCGGCCGCGGCGGCGGGGATGCCCTCGGCGCGGCCCTCGGGGTCGGTGCAGTCGTAGCGCTCGCTCACCCGGCAGAGCCTAGTCTCGGCCGCCGGCGTCAGGCGCGGCGGGCGGTGGTGACACGGGGTCGGCCGGTGAGGTCGTCGTGGTCGGCCACCTCGACCCACAGGCCGGTGCGTTCCAGCCTGGCCGGCAGGGAGTGGCCCTGGGAGTCGGCGTGCTCGACGAGGAGCAGGCCACCGGGGCGCAGCAGGTCGGCGGCCCGGGCCGCGACGGCCAGCGGGATGGCGAGGCCGTCCTCGCTGCCGCCGTAGAGCGCGAGCTCCGG
>JAEWFB010000535.1 GCA_023389095.1 Actinomycetes bacterium | reverse complement strand
CTGCGACCGTGTCGCCGTCATGAGTGCCGGAGAGATCGTCGAGAGCGGGCCCACCGCGCAGGTCTTCGCCGACCCGCAGCACCCCTACACCCAGCGCCTCCTGCGGGCGGCGCCCAGCATGCGTCGTGCCCTCGAGGGTGCGGGCGCCTCCGACCTCCTGGGAGACCCTCGGTGACGAGCACGACGACCCACTCGACGGCGTACACGCCCGACCACCCCGCCGGCCTCCCCGTCGGCGAGGACTGGGTCGAGCCCGGGGCGACCGAACCCATCCGCTTCCCCTACACCGGCGAGCTCGTCGCACAGGCCCCGGTCGGCACGGGCGCCCTTGCCCAGCAGGCGATCTCGGTGGCCCATGGTCTGCGTGGTGCCGTCGCCGACCTGCCCTCGCACGTCCGGCGCGCCGCCCTGACCGAAGCCCATAGGAGGCTCACCGAGCGGCGCGACGAGCTCGAGCGCCTCCTCGTCCTCGAGACCGGCAAGCCGCTCATCGACTGCCGCGTCGAGGTCGACCGCACCCTGCTGACGCTCCTCACCGCGGCCGAGGAGGTCGCCCGCCTGCACGGCGAGACGGTGCCGCTCGACCTGCTGCCGAGCGGCGAGGGGCTCGTCGGGTTCTGGGTGCGCAAGCCGATCGGCGTCGTCGTCGGCATCGCCGGCTACAACTACCCGCTGCTGCTCGCCGCCCACAAGCTCGCGCCGGCGCTGGCCGCCGGGTGCCCCGTCGTCGTCAAGCCGGCGCCGCAGACGCCGTTCGCGACGCTCTGGCTCGTGCACGTCGTCCGCGAGGCGCTGGCCGCGGCCGGGGCGCCGCGCGGTGCCGTCCAGCTCGTCACCGGTGGCGTCGACGTCGGCGTCGCGCTGACGACCGACCCCCGCGTGGCCGCCGTGTCCTTCACCGGCTCGGCGGCGGTCGGCCACCGCATCGCCAAGGACGCCGCACCGGCGAAGGTGCTGCTCGAGCTCGGCTCCAACGCGGCGCTCGTCGTCGCGGCCGACGCCGATGTCGAGGCGGCGGCCGACGCCGTCGTCCGCGGCGGGTACTACGCGTCGGGGCAGGCGTGCATCAGCGTCCAGCGCGTCGTCGTCGTCGAGCCGGCCCGTGAGGCCTTCCTCGACGCCCTCGCCCGACGCATCGGCGGCGTCGTCGTCGGGGACCCGCGGGAGGCGTCGACGCGTGTCTCGGCGCTCATCGACGCGTCGTCCACCGAGCGCGTCCGGTCGTGGGTCGCCTCGGCGGTCGACGCGGGCGGCACCGTCGTGCACGGCGGCGACGTCGTCGACGGGGTGCTCCGGCCCACCGTCCTCGCGGACGTCCCCGACGGTGAGGACGCCTGGGACGAGGAGGTGTTCGGCCCGGTCGTCGTCGTGCGGTCCGTCCCCGACCTCGACGCCGCGGTCGAGGCCGTCAACCGGTCGAGGTACGGCCTGCACGCGAGCGTCTTCACCGAGTCGCTCGGCACGGCGTTCGCCGCCATCGACCGCATCGAGGCGGGGGGCGTCGTCGTCAACGAGGTGCCGGGCTTCCGCTCCGACGTCATGCCCTACGGCGGCGTCAAGGACAGCGGGGTGGGTCGCGAGGGCCCGCGCTTCGCCATCGAGGAGCTCACCGTGACCCGGATGGCGGTCATCCGCCCGACGGCGGCCCCCGTCACCGGAGGACCTCGATGAGCGCGCCGACCGCGCGGCCCGACTACGCCCGCCTCTTCCGCCTCGACGGCCGGCGCGCCGTCGTCGTCGGCGCCGGCAGCGGCATCGGCCGCGAGAGCGCCCTCGCCCTCGGCGCCCACGGCGCCGACGTCGTCTGCGCCGACCGCGACCTCGCGGCCGCGCGCGAGACCGTCGCGATCGGGACCGCGTCCGGTGGGCCGTTCGAGGCGTACGCGCTCGACGTCACCGACACCGAGGCCGTGGCCCGGGCGGCGGACGAGCTCGGAGCCGTCGACGTGCTCGTCTTCACCGCGGCGACGAACGTGCGCAAGCGCGTCCTGGACTACACGCCCGAGGAGTTCGACCGCGTCGTCGGGCTCAACCTCCGGGCCTCCTTCGAGCTCGTCCGGGCCTTCGGCCGGGGGATGGCCGAGCGCGGCCGCGGCAGCATCGTCGGGTTCAGCTCGATCCGCGCCGTCACCGTCGAGCCCGGCCAGGGCGTCTACGCGGCGACGAAGGCCGGGCTCGTCCAGCTGCTGCGGGCCGCCGCCGTGGAGCTGGGGCTGCAGGGCGTGCGCGTCAACGCCATCGCGCCCGGCATCGTCGACACGCCCCTGACGGCGCAGATCCGCGCCGTGCCCGAGTGGTCCGAGGCCTACGCCGGCAAGAGCGCCCTCGGCCGCTGGTCGCGCCCCGACGAGCTCGTCGGAGCCGTCGTCTACCTCGCCTCCGACGCGTCGTCCTTCGTCACCGGCAGCCAGCTGTTCGTCGACGGCGGGTGGACGGTCATCGACGGCCGGTACACCCCGCCGACCTGAGGCCGACCTGAGGGCACCTGAGGGCACCTGAGCCTGTGGACGACGCCCGACGACTGTCACCGGTCGCGGGGATGCTCGTCGTCATGCACTTCGAGGACCTGCCCAGGGACTGGGCGCAGCGACCCGTGACCCACCCCGACGTCTTCGAGGGCGTCG
>JAEWFB010000498.1 GCA_023389095.1 Actinomycetes bacterium | reverse complement strand
AGCAAGTAGCGCGGACCATCGCCTGCTCACGCTGCCGGTCCCGCCGGGAGCCTCGGGCGTACGGCGACTGGAACTCGGGACGCGCCACGCCCGGGGCGTGCTCCAACTCCGGCGCCGCTTATCTGTTCTCTCACCGGCACCTCCCTCGTCCAGCCGCGCGCCCGGGTATGCGTCACCGTGCGCGTCTCAGCTCAACTCTGCGCCTTCCCGGTGGCGAATGTCCCACGACGCGAACATCTGCACGCATGGCGATGGCCGACCGGCGGCGGTGTGACGCTGGATGAACCGGGCCCGCGAGCGTGGCTCATTCGCTGATCCCCTGGCCACTGCGACACTTCCCGTCGTGACCATCGCCGCCGCAGTCGTTGCCACTAGCGTCCTCGTTGCAATCTCCGTGGTGCAGATCGCTGCAGCGAGTGGGCGACCCGTGGGCCGCTTCGTGTGGGGCGGAAAGCATGAGGTGCTTCCTCCCAGGCTGCGTATCGGCAGCGCCCTCTCGGTCGTGCTGTATGCCGTGATGGCGACCGCGCTCATCGCTCGAGCGACGGGCCGGGAGGGGGCACTCGGCGTCATCGCATGGGTGCTCTTCGGCTACTTCTCGCTGGGGCTTGTCATGAACGCTGCTTCGCGGAGCAGGTCGGAGCGCGCAGTGATGACGCCCGCCTGCGTCGTGCTGGCCGGGTGCTCGTTGCTGGTGGCACTTGGCGCCTGACGGACCCATCCGAGCAGCCGGGACCTCTCGGCCAGAGGCGTAGCAACGTTTCGGATCTGCCGCCGAACGCTCCTGTCAATGACCGCGCGTTGCTTGCTGCCGCGAGGCCTCTGGCGGCGAAGTGACGAACGTGGACCGCGTCTCGTCGACTCGACCGAGTGCGATTCGTCGCAACTCGAGGCCGACGCACTGAACTGGCTACGAGAGTTGGCCGAGATGCCAGGCGTCGAGAAGCGCCGAATAGACGTCGAACGACTCGTCCAACCGAGTGATGCTGCAGTTCTCGTTGGCGGTGTGGGGCTGGCCGGGATCGCCTGGCCCGACGATGAATACGCGCGGGTTCGCCACCGGTGCCAGGGCGGCCGCGTCGGTGAAGTAGGCCGTGCCCGACGGGGGGCCTGACGCACGGCCCGTGACGCTGGAAACGATCTCGACGACACGCAGGGCCGTGTCCTCGTTCTCGTCGGTCCAGATCGGTGCCAGGTCGAGAAGCCGCGTGATGTTGCCGCGGTCGAGCGTGTTGAGCACGGACGCCTCGAACGTGTCCAGGTCCGTCCCGGGGACGGTTCTGACGTCCAGCGTCAGCCCGGCGTGCGCCGCAACCATGTTCGTCTGGGTACCTCCCCAGATCGTCCCGATGTTCGTCGTGACCGCGCCCAGGTACGGATGGCTGGCGTCCGGCGCCATCTTCGCGAAATTGCCGGCAGCCTGCAGCAGTGTGTCGATGGCGTTGACGCCGAGGTCCGGTCTCGAGCCATGGGCGGCTGTCCCCTCGACCGTGACCTCCAGCCACGTGGCGCCCTTGTGCCCGAGCCGGACATCGTTCGACGTCGACTCCCCGATGATGAGAATGGGGTTCGACGGCAGCAGCCCTGTGCGTGCAAGCACCTGGGCGCCCTGGCAGCCCGACTCCTCACTGCAGGTGAGAGCAACCGAGAAGCCGCGCGACATCGGCGTGCGCTGCACGTGGTCCGCGGCTGCCAGCACCATGCTGGCCACCCCGCCCTTCATGTCACTGCTGCCTCGCCCGTAGAGCCGATCCTCCAGCACCCAGGGTTCCAGCGGGCTGCGCTCCCAGCCTTGCGGGTCCACGGAGACGGTGTCCAGGTGACCGGACAGCACGAGATCGCCTCCGCCCTTCCAGCTCGCCCAAACGGTGCTTCGCCTGGGTGAGAGGTCGAATGTCTCCACCATGAAGCCGGCGTCCAGCAGGATCGGGACGACGACATCCGCTGCTCGGCTCTCGTTCGCCCCGGCCGTGTCCAGCCGGACCAGGTCACTGGTCAGGTCGAGAACGTTCATGCGTGGTCATCGCCTTGGATCGCTAGCGTTTCCGGGTGGTCAAGGGCGCCGGGGCAACCTACTCGCTCCGGCTCGACGAGGTCTCGGGCACGCCGAGCTGCTCCGAGTCACCCTGAGGGAGGAGGTCCGACAGGAAGAACACCCGGAAGTCCGCGACCCACTCCTCCCACTCGGCGGCGAGGGCTGCACCGATGGTCGAGTTGTCGACCTCGAAGTTCTCCTTGGACGTGATCGCGATGAGCTCGACGAGCTGCCACCCGTCGGTGTCGGTCAGACCGCCGTCGATGCTGTAGTCCAAGAAGCCCACGACCGCCGGCATCGTGAACATCCCCGGTCGGACGACGTCACGGCTGAAGGCGCGGTAGTCCTTCACCGCGCTGGTGTCCTTGAGCCGGAACAGGGTGAGCGCCAGCTCCGTGGTGGTGCAGAGTGCGGTCATGTCATGCCTTCAATCTGGGTTGGAGTCGTGTCTGGACGCGGGCGTGCCGTGGACCTTGTTCTGTCAGAGAATCCCCGGGCGGCCCGGTCGACGAGGCGGGTCCAGGGTGATGAGGCGCTCGACGAGGCCCTGCGTCCAGACGATGTTGGTCGCGATGCCCTCGTTGGGCAGGTCGTCGGGCTGGTGCAGCCGGTGCAGGTCGTTGAACGTCATGAACATGGACGGCACCCCTGCCCGGTAGAACGAGGCGTCGTCAGTTCCGGTCGTGGGTGGGAACCGGTTCACGGTCTCGAGCACCTTGCCGGTCTTGGCTGCGTGCGCTTCGACCGTGGAGTGCAGGACGTGCCCGAACTCCTCAGGCGCTGCGAAGGTCTCGAGGAATGCCCCTCTGCCGAGCCCATCGACGTTGATGACGAAGTCGATCTCGTCGAGATCGGCGTCCGTGGCGGAGTCGACGTAGTGACGCGAGCCGCCCAGGTGCCATTCCTCAGCGGTGAACCAGACCATCCTGACGGAGCGGGCCGGCGGCGTGGCCGCCCACTGCTCGGCGAGCCGTAGGAGGGCTATGGTGCCGCTGCCGTTGTCGTAGGCACCGACCGTGTTGTAGAAGGTGTCGTAGTGGGCGCAGATGAGGACCGCGCCCTCCCCGGTTCCGGGGATGTCGACGACGAGGTTGTCCGCGACGGCGACCTGGTCGACGGGGCCCGAGTCACCCTGGAGCTGCACGGTGACCTCCTTGCCGTTGGTCGCCCACTCCCGCAGCTGCAGACCGTCGAGCCGCCCGACGACCAGGTGCGGGACGCTCAGGTCCGACCCGTGCGGCAGGGGCTGCGGGGCGGCCGGGCCGACGTCGCGGGCGTGCACGTACGCGAGCACCACCCCGTCGTCGTCCTCGACGACGAAGCGCTGCCAGGTGATGGAGTCTCCCCAGATGCCCTGTGGGCCCAGGGGGCGAAGTCGACCGGCGACGGTCCCGTCCGAGGCGCCGCTCCAGAGCATCGGCCAGACGGGTAGGTCGCGCTCGATCGGGGCCGTCACCCGGAGGCTGTTGGCCGCTCCGGGCGTCCACGCGGGCAGCGTCACCGTCTGACGCTGGACGGGAAGCCCGGCCGCGGTCAACCGTGCCTCGAGCCAGTCGGAGGCATCGTGGATCCCGCGTTCACCGTGGAACCTGGGGCCGTGAGCCGTCAGGTCGGTGAGGTCCTGGAGGGCTGCGCTGGTGCTGTCGTTCATGTCGGGGTTCCCTCCCGCGTGGGCGCGTCGTGGAATCGGTCCTCGGCCGTGAGCATGCGGCCGAACCAGTGGTCGAGCTGGGAGTCGTCAAAGACGTCGGTGTCGATGGAGTCCAGCAGGGCGTGCAGCGCCGCGACGCCGCGCGCGAACTCCGCTGTCGTGTGGAGGTCGACCCACTCCGACGCGAGTCCGGCGACGTGTCCACCGGCTGACCCCACGGCTACGCTGCACCACTGCAGATACAGCGTTTCCGCCGCCGCGAGACACGTGATGACAGCCGGATAGCCGGAAGCGATCGCGTCGAGCACGACCGTCTCGAGGGCGTCATGACCCTCGGGGAGAACGCCGACACTCGTGACTCGCGCGGCGAAGTAGTCGCTCTGCTCGCCCACGAGGCCGTGCAGCGCATGAGCATGCTCGACGAGCGCGTCCCAGCTCGGAGCCTGCCAGACGCAGTAGCCGAGAACGCGCGCCGCGGTCCGGACGAACCGGCCCTCGAGGGTCAGGTACGTCTCGAACTCGCCGCTGGTGATGGTGCCGTCGGACATGCGCCGCAGGAGCTGCCGTCGTCCGGAACGCTCGATCGAGTCACGGTGACGGGCCACCAGTGAGGCGGCCCGCCCGTCACCGCTGCTGGATGTGGTCACCGCTTCGTGAGCCAGTTGACGAGTCCGTTGAATACGCACGCGTACCCGGGCCATTCCTCGCAGAACGCTAGCGGGGCCCAGTGCGGCGAGCAGTCGCTGGTGAACACGGCGCTGCGCCCGCGTCCGGCCTCGCCGACCACGACAAGCGGGTCATCACCGACCTTCGCAAGAACGTCATGACCGTCCTTGGCGCGAACTCGGTTGTAGCCCAGCAGTGCCGGCCATTCCGTGCCGGCGCCGCCGAGCGCAGGGTGGCCAGGGTCCAGGACTGTGGCGATGACCCCGGCGGGCTGCTCGACGCGGTCGTCGGTGGGAAGCAGGTCGACCGGAAGGACTCGCGGCAGCACCGTCTCGGCGAACGCTCCCCGAGCCTGGAAGCCGGAGAAGGACAGGTACCCGCCAATCATGAGCACGGCCCCGCCGTCCTCGACCCACGAGGCGAGGTTCTCGAGGCGGTCGTGCCCGGCCTGCGCCCCCTCGAAGACCGCAGGAGCGAGCTGCAGCGAGTTGGCGCCGATGTCGGAGAGGATGACGAGGTCGTAGCGGTCCAGGGCCTCGGGCGTCCCCGGGAAGTCGGTCGGCACCAGGTGGGCTGGCATGTGAACGACCTCGTGGCCGCCGGACTCGAGTGCGGCCTTGAGCTGCCCGACGCCCTCGGTGTACGAGTGAACGGTGAACTCGTCGACGCCCTTGGCATGGGTGGTCGTGCTGATCCAGCTTTCGCCGGCGATGAGGATTCGCGACATGTCAGTGCTTTCAGATCGTTGAGGCTGCGGCCGCGTGCTCGAACAGCGCGCGGACGTTGTCGGTGTTGAAGCTGCGGACGACGGTCTCGTCGATGCCGTCGTCGATGAGTCGTTCGAGGAACGCCCCGGGGATGTACGAGAGGCCGTTACCGCCGTTCTTGCGGAGCATCCCCTTGAGGAACAGGTCATGGCTGACGAAGATCCGCTCACCGTGGCCGGCCCGGACGAGGGCCTTGATCGCTGCGGCGGTCTGCGCCACCGAGGGCGAATCTCCCTCTCCGGGAAGGGTGAACCGGTAGGGCATGCCGACCATGTCGAACTCGACCACGACGCCCCGCTCTGCTAGCGCCCGCTGGTAGTCCGGGTCCTGTCCCGAGGGGTCCATGTGGCACAGGACGACCGCCTCCGGCCTGACAGACTCTTCGTCGAGGACCACCGTGAGCACGCGTTCCCCGTGCCGGACGAATCCGGGCAGGTGGATGTAGAGGGGCAGGCCCACCTCACGCTGCAGTCGGCAGGCGGCGCGCAGGGAACGCTCCTCCCGGTCGGTGAAGGCTGGTGAGATACCGATCTCGCCGATGACGCCCGATGCCGGATCAGTACGGTCCGGAGTGGGCGTGTAGTCGGCCAGAAGGTGCTCGGTGAGCGCGTCGATCGGGTCCTGGGCCGTCCTCGCGGGGTGGTAGCGCTCCAGGTACCAGCCGCCCCCGGCGATGACCTGGATGCCGGAAGCCTCACTCAGGGCGGCGAGCCCGGCTCGGTCCCGGCCCTGCCCTTCAGGCGTCACCTCGACGACGGTGGTGCCACCGAGCGCCTTGTACGCGGCCAGCTCGGGCAGGACGTCCGCCGGGTCGTCGAGGGCGCAGTTGTCCTTCGATGCGTAGGGGTGGTCACGCAGCAGCCAGGCGATGTCCGCAGTGACGGGCAGGTCGAACAGCTCCGGATGACGCGGGTCGGGCTCGATGCCGCCGGCCTCGATGCTGTTGAGCAGGTGCTCGTGCGGAAGGGTGAAGCCGAGGGCGTCGCTGGAGATGTCCCCGGTGACCGTCTTGACGGTGGCTGTCATGACAGCACCCGCTTGCGCACGAGCTCGGTGAGAGACCCGCCGCGGAGGTTGATCCAGATGACGATGATGAGCAGGCCGCCGGTGACGATCGGCACGATGTATGGGCTGAGCCCGAGGAGGGTCAGCCCGTTGGTGATGACGCCCATGAGGATGGCGCCGACCGCGGTGCCGATGATGCTGCCCTTGCCGCCGAGCAGGTTGGTGCCGCCGATGACGACAGCAGTGATGACCGACAGTGCCAGGTCGGTGGCGGAGTTGGCGTCGCCGGAACCGAGGCGGCCCGCGGTGATGATGCCGGCCATGCCTGCGGCGAGCCCGGACAGGGTCAACGTGCCCATCTTGATGAAGTTGGTGTTGACGCCGGCTCGACGCACCGACTCCTCGTTCGACCCGACGCCGGTGGTGTACTGCCCGAAGCGCGTTCGGGTCAGCCCGAGCAGTCCGAGGACGACGACGACCAAGGCGATCCATGCCGGGTAGCCGATGCCGAGCAGGGATCCCTGCCCGACCTGGGCGAAGATGAGGTTCGACGGGATGGCGATGCTGTACCCCAGCGTGATGAGCAGGGCGATGCCGCGCACGATCGACATCGTCGCCAACGTGACGATGAACGAGGGCATCTTCTGGTAGCTGGAGAACCATCCGTTGACCAGCCCGCAGAAGGCGCCCACGGCCAGGCAGATGAGGATGACGAGCGTCGACTGCATGCCCGTCTTGAGCAGCGAGGCGCCGGTCACCGCGGTGAGGGCGAGGATAGACCCGACCGACAGGTCGATCATGCCGGTGGTGATGACGAAGGTCAGGGCGACACCGACGATCACGGTGGGCGCCACCTGAACGGCGACGTTCTCGAGGTTGTGCACCGTGAGGAACGTCGGCGCGCTGGCCGCGAAGGCGATGAACACGAGCAGCGTCACGACCAGCATGACGAGGGTGGCCTTGTTGAGCCGCTGGGACAGCGGCCGCTGGGCGGTGGTGGGCTTGGTTTCGATGGCGGCGGCGCTCATGCTGCGTCCTCGTCTCGGGTGATCATCGCGACGAGCTTCTCGATGTTGAGCTCGTCGATCGGGGCGTCGTCGACGCTGCGGCCCTCGTACATGACGGTGATGCGGTCGCAGACCCTGAACAGGTCCTGCAGGCGGTGGGTGATGAGGATGACGCCGACACCGCGTGCGGCCACCTCCTTGATGAGCCGCAGTACGGACTCGACCTCGGCCACGGCCAGGGCGGCCGTTGGCTCGTCGAGGATCAGGACCTCGGGGTCGATGGAGGCTGCCCGGGCGATGGCCACGGACTGCCGCTGTCCTCCGGAGAGCTCGGAGATGAGCTGGTGGGTGGACTTGACCCGGACGCCGAACTCGCGCAGCACCTTCGTCGCCTCTTCGTGCATGTGCCGGAGGCGCATGAACGGACCGCTGTGTGGCTCGCGACCCAGGAACAGGTTCGCTGCCACGTCGAGGCTGTCGCACAGGGCGAGGTCCTGGTAGACGATGCCGATCTTCTCGGCCTGAGCGTCGCTGGGGTTCGAGAAGCGGACCGTCTTGCCCTTGATCCGGATCGTGCCGCCGTCGTGGTGGACGGTGCCGGCGAGGATCTTCATCATGGTGGACTTCCCGGCGCCGTTGTCTCCGACGAGGCCGAGGACCTCGCCGGGGGCCAGCGTGAGGTCCACACCTCGTAGGACGTCGACGGCGCCGTAGGACTTCGTGATACCGCGAGCTTCGATGAGAGGTACGTCGGTCATGCTCAGTCCTTCAGGTAGTACGCGTACTGGGACAGGTTCGACTTGTCGACGATCGTCACCGGGACGTTGATGGTCGCTGGAACCTTCTCGCCGCCACACTTGAGGTTGATCGCGGCCTTGGCCGCGGCGTAGCCGAACCCGTAGGTGTTCTGCTGCAGGACGGCCTTGACGACGCCCTGCTGCAACGCGGCGGCGGACGTGGAGTCGAGGTCCCAGCCGACGATCGAGAGGGAGTCGGTGACGCCCTGGGACCGCGCGGCGGCGATGGCGCCGTCCAGGGCCGGGGAACCCGTGGCGTAGAGGTACTGCAGGCCGGGGTTGCCGGTGAGGAGGTTCTCGGCGGCGGTCTGCGCCTTCTCGTTGACGTTCTGACCGTCGACGACCGTCCCGATGCTCATGCCGCCCTGCTTGACCGCGTCTTCGAACCCCTTCTGACGCTGGATCTGGATGGCGCTGTTGAGCGCGGTCACGACCGCGACGTTGCCCTTGCCGTTGGTGATCTTGAGCAAGGCCTTCGCCAGCTCCTGGCCGCCCTCCTCGTTCGGGGTGCCGACCTGCGTGTCGATGGCCGACGGGTCGGCGACACTGCCGTCGGCAGAGACCACCGGGATCCCGGCCTTCTTCGCGGCCTTCAGGGCGGGAACCAGGGCCTGCGAGTCGTACGGGTCGACGATGATCGCATCGACTCCCGATGAGGTCAGGTTCTCGACGCCGGACACCTGCGTGGCCGCGTCGTCCTTGCCGCTGACGATCTGGACCTGGGCGCCGGCCTGCTGGGCCACCGCCTTGATGCCGTCGTTCATCTGCGTAAAGAAAGCGGTCTGCTCGTCGATGTCGACGACACCGATCTTGAAGGCGCCGCCGCTCTTGGACGGACACGCCTTCGGCACGCCGGTCGGGGCGGGCACGGTTGCAGCGGCCGCCGAGCCGCCGCCGGCCGAGGAGGAGGCCGCCGGGGTGTCGCAGGCGCTCAAGGCGCCCACGGCCAGCCCCAAGGCGGCTACAGCGATGACTCCGCGTGTGTGCTTCATTGCGATCCCTTCGGGGTCAGGTCGCCAAGTTGGCAATCGATTGCCCAACACAGTCGCAGGAGATTCGCCCGACAGGCAAGGGGTTTCCAGATAACGGATCGATAACGCGGAGGCGGTTTCGGCAAACGGTTGCCTGACGCCGTGCCAACTGCATACGATGCGCAAGCAACGTGCAGAGTCGCTCACCAGGGAGGTCACGTGGCACTGGTCACGATCGCCGACGTCGCAGCGCGCGCCGGAGTCTCCGAGGCCACCGTCTCGCGCGTGATGTCCTCATCACGGCCCGTGGGGCGAGAGACGGCCGCGCGGGTTCGGCGAGCCGCCGATGAGCTCGGATACACCGGCAACAGCATCGCTCGAGCCCTGCGCAAGAGCCGGACCGATACCGTCGGCATGGTCGTGCCGAGCATCCTGAACCCGTTCTTCACCGGACTGGTCGACAGCATGGAACGCGCCCTGCACGCCGAGGGCAAGCAGCTGTTCCTCTGCGACTCCCGGCAGGACCCCGAGATCGAGGCCAAGCACCTCCAGTCCCTGCTCCAGCGTCAGGTCGACGGAATCGTGATCAGCGCCTGTGACCAGACGATGAGCGCACCGGCGCTCCGCGCGGCAGCGCGACACACCCCGCTGGTGCAGCTCGACCGACGCATCGACTTCGACGAAGCGGACTGGATCGGCATCGACGACGACGAGGCTATGCGCCTGGCGTTGGAGCACCTGCGCGCCTCTGGCGTCCAGTCCGCGGCATTCGTCAGCAGTGCGATGACGAACTCCTCCACCAGTGAGCGTCTCGCCGGCTTTCGCCGACACGCCGATCGCCTGGGTATCGAAGTACGAGACAGCTGGATCGTCCTGCGGGACTACACCATCGAGAGCGGTGCGCTGGCCGGCCAGGCCCTCCTTGCCGGCACAGAGGAACGCCCGCAAGCGATCGTCTGCGCCGACGACCTCATCGCCATCGGTGTCCTGGGCGCCTGTCGCGAGCTCGGCGTTCGCGTCCCCGACGAGGTGCAGGTGACCGGGTTCGACGACATCACCTTCGCCAACTACGTGTTCCCCCGGTTGACGAGCCTGGCGCAACCCACCGATCGAATGGCCAGCGAGGCGCTGCACCTGCTGCAGGTCGCCTCGACACGCAAACCCGAGCACGTCGGCACACGCATCAGGCTCGCACCACGCCTGGTGGTCCGAGAGACGACAGCGCCCGCCCTGCCCTGACGAATCCACAAGGAAGCGCATGTCTACCGACGAGCAGCATCATCGAACCGGCATTGCCATCGTCGGATCCCTCAATGCCGACATCTCCGTCGCGACGAGCCGGCTGCCACGGCCCGGTGAAACGCTCCACGGACGCGACGCGTCCATCCTCCCCGGAGGCAAGGGTGCCAACCAGGCCGTTGCAGCGGCCCGTCTCGGCGCTCAGGTGACGCTCATTGGCGCCGTTGGTGAAGACAGCAACGGTTCGCTGCTGGTCTCCTCGGCGCGAGAGGCCGGCGTCGCAACGGAGCGCATCCGGACGGTCTCGGACGTCGCTTCCGGCTTGGCCCTGATCACCGTCGATGCCGCCGGCGAGAACACCATCGTTCTCTCCCCCGGGGCCAACGCACACCTTGCTGCTTCGGACGTTCGGACGAACGCCGATGCCATCACCGGCGCGAGCGTGCTCGGGCTCTGCCTCGAGCTGGACCTTGGGGTGGTCACGGAAGCCGCGGGCATCGCTCATGCGGCAGGCGTCACCGTGCTCACCAATCTCTCGCCCTACCACGATGGTGTCGAGCGCCTCCTGGCCTTGACGGACGTCCTCCTCGTAAATGAGCACGAGGCCGCCCAGCTCATCGGAGACGACCGGATCTCACGCGAAGGACTCATCGCCGGACTGCGGCAGCGAGGCATCTCACGCGCCATCATCACCATGGGCGGCAACGGCTGCACCGTTGTCGACGGAGCGTCACCCGTCGTCCACGTCGAGGCCATCCGAGTCCCGGTCGTCGACACGACCGGCTGTGGGGATGCCTTCATGGGGGCCACCGCCACGCTTCTCAGCGAAGGCGCAACGCTCCTCGAAGCTGCTCGCTTCGCGGTCCGAGTCGCGGGCATTGCGGCCGGCTCCCGCGGAGCGCAACCGTCATACCCGGATCGTCGCGCGGTAGAGCCGACGTCCCCCGGTGCGCTCTTTGCGGGCGGAGTTGTCGGCATCCGTACCTGACGCCAACCAGTGGCTCGTATAGGGCAAGCCCACTCGCGCCCCAAGTCGTCCAGCGCCCGCACCTCGAGAGGAATCGCGGCGGAGAGACGCAGGAAAACTCGGTGGACCCCGCGACCGAGCAGCGCCGGTCGCAAGCCGTCTCCGGGAGGAGTTCGGGGGTTCGCCCGCCTGGAGTTGGCAGGAGGTCACGTGGATCCTGGGGTCGTCGATGTCGGTGAGTACGCCTCGGTGGTGAGGTGCACGATGGCGGCGGCGCAGCTCGGCTCGTTGTCGCGCCACCAGGCAAGCCAGACCGGAACGGGGGCGGCGTCGCGCACCGGGCGGTAGACGACGCCCGGGCGGGGGTGCTGGAACTTCGTGGCCGAGGACGTGATGCCGATGGCCTGGCCAGCGGCGATCAGGGTGAGCCACTCGTCGACGTTGTGGGTGTCACGAGTGGCCGCCGGGGCAGCGTCTGGCGGCCACAGGTCCTCGGATGTGGTGCCGGTCCTGGCATCGATCCCGATGGTTTCGCCGGCGAAGTCCTTCAGCGACACGCTCCGGCGTCGGGCCAGAGGGTGGTCGGTGCCCAGTGCGGCGTAGCGCGGTTCGTGTCCCACCAAGGCCGTGCGGAACCGGTGCTGGTCGAGCTGCCTGCGGGTGACCGCGATGTCGGCCACGCCCTCGAGCAGCCCGGCCGTGCTGGAGTTGACCTGCACGAACACCAGGCTGGAGCCCGGGTTGCTGCTGGCCCACAGCCGCTGCAGCGGAATGGTGTGCACCCCAAGCGCCGACCAGGCGTACCCCACGTGAACCTCCGCGGCCGAGCTGGCGGCAACGCGACCCAGCTCCTGGAGCTCGGCCAGGATGCGCCTGGCGTGCGCGGCGACCCGGGCCCCGGCCGGTGTCGGCATGGCGCCCCGGTTGGTCCGCTGCACCAGCCGGACCCCGAGAACGCGCTCCAGGTCGGCCACCGTCCGGGACACGGACGCCTGCGAGATGCCGATCGCGATCGCCGCGTCGGTGAAGGTGCCTTCGTCGATGAGCTCGACGAGCGCCCGCAGGTGACGCACCTCAACGGCCACACGTCCAGAGTATGGCGAGCCGGTGGACGCATTTCGACGATGTCGCGGCTGGTCTCACGCTGGCGACATGAACACCGCTCAAGGCGTCACCACAAGGCGAGCCACCCCGGAGGTCGCTCCCGCGATGGCGGTCGCTCCCACCGGCATCGGTGCCGCGGAGGCGAGGCCGGAAGGACCCAACCGGTGGCGCGGGGTCGCGACCGTCCTCGGGGCCGCCGCGAGCAACCAGGTGGGCGCCGGGCTCGGCGCCTTGGCCTTCAGCGCCATCGGTCCCGCCGGAGTGGTCGCGGTCCGGCAGGTAGTGGCCGCAGCGGTGCTCCTGCCCGTAGCGCGACCGGCGCTGCGGCGGATGGCCTGGGGCCAGTGGTGGCCGGCCCTGCTGCTCGCGGTCGTGTTCGCAACGATGAACCTCGCGGTCTACACCGCGATCGACCGGATCGGCCTGGCCCTGGCGATCACGCTGGAGTTCCTCGGACCTCTCAGCGTCGCGCTCGCGGCGTCACGCAGCCGGCTGGACCTGCTCATGGCCGCCGTCGCGGCCGCCGGGGTGTACGTCCTGGTCCTCCCCGGCCCCGCCAGCGACCTTGTCGGGCTCGGCATCGGCGTGCTGGCCGGCTGCTCCTGGGCGGCCTACATCGTGCTCAACCGGATCGTCGGTGCGCGCCTTCCCGGCCTGCAGGGGCCCGCGGTTGCCAGCGGCCTGTGCGCGCTGGGCTACCTCCCGGTGCTGGTGATCCTCACCGTGCACGGGCGATGGAGCCTGGTCGCCGGCGGTCTGGCGTTGGTCACCGGACTGCTGTCCTCGGTGGTGCCCTACGCGGCGGACCTGACGGCGCTGCGCACCGTGCCCCCACGCATGTTCGGTGTGCTCTCCAGCGCCCAGCCGGCCATGGCCGCCCTCGTCGGGCTGCTCCTTCTCGGCCAGTCTCTCGAGGCACACCAAGTCATCGGCATCGGCATCGTCGTCGCCACCAACGTCCTTGCCGTCACCACAGCAGCAACCCGGACGGCCTCGAGTGGGATGCGGGGCGGGGCGAAGCCCGGCTATCGCTGAGCCCATCGATGCGCGCGAGTTGGCCGCGGTCTCAGACGCGGCGAAAGGACGCTCCTACAGACCCTCGATCAGGTGTGGCCTGACTCCCGGACGAACGTCATCCCCGCGGACCTCGTCGTGCTCGGTGGATGCGCGGCGGTCGAGCAAACCGGCTGCGGTTCTTCGGCGACCGCCGTCATAGACTGCGGCGGGTGAGCGATCCTCCGCTGTACCCCACGATGGAGGACGTCATCGGCGGCACGCCTCTGGTGCGTTTGCAGCGCCTTCCGGGGCTGGAGAACGAACGCCGCGGCAACCTGCTGCTCGCCAAGCTCGAGGGGAACAACCCGGCCGGCTCGGTGAAGGACCGGCCGGCGATCAGCATGATCCGCGGCGCCGAGGAGCGAGGGGAGATCTCCCCCGGCGACACCCTGCTGGAAGCCACGTCCGGCAACACCGGGATCGGCTTGGCGATGGCGGCGGCGATCAGCGGCTACCCACTGATCATCGTGATGCCCGAGGACGCCTCCAGCGAGCGGATCCGGACGATGAAGGCGTACGGAGCCGAGCTGGTCCTCACCCCGGCGCGCGGCGGTATGGAAGAGGCCCGCGACGTCGTCGCGCGGATGGAGCGGGAGGGCCGCGGCCGGGTCCTGGACCAGTTCGGCAACCCGGACAACCCCCGTGCCCACGAGGAAGGGACGGGCCCGGAGCTGTGGCGCCAGACCGACGGACGGATCACACACTTCGTGTCCGCGATGGGCACCACTGGCACGATCACCGGGGTCTCGCGGTTCCTGAAGTCACGCAACCCCGATGTCCAGGTCGTCGGTGCACAGCCCGCGGAGGGCTCGAAGATCCCCGGGATCCGCGCCTGGCCACCGGCGTACGTGCCGAAGATCTTCGACCCCTCGGCGGTGGATCGGACCGTGGAGGTCACCCAGACCGACGCTGAGGAGACGGCCCGCCAGCTGGCCCGCCAAGAAGGCCTCTTCGGAGGTGTCTCGGCGGGCGGCGCTTGCTGGACCGCACTTCAAGTGGCCCAGGAGGTCCAGGGGGCGACCATCGTCTTCGTGGTCTGCGACCGCGGCGACCGGTACCTCTCCAGCGGCGTGTTCCCCGCCTGAGAGTTTCCGCTGACGCCCGGGAGACAGCCGCCGAGGGTGGGACCAGCCCTCTCCGGCGCCCTCCCGCACGACTTCAATACAAGCGGCGAAGTGGCGCGGAGCGGACCTCGGCGACACCCGGTCGTCCGCTTCAGGCTCGTCGCTACAGGGGTGTCATCTCCTCGTCCCCTCCTCGGAGAGCCTCCTCGTGGCTGGACGACGCCGCGAATCGCCTACACCTGCGTGTCCATCAGGTGAGTGCTCGGATGCGATTCCGGGCTGCGAGTGTGAGAGACCCGGCCGTGAGCAGGAGGAGGGCGGATGGCGCCGATGTCGTGATGGGCTTGACCGACCAGGCCCAGATGCTCAGTTCGCCGAAGCCGCTGGCGCCGATGACTGAGAGCATGAGCAGGTAGCCCAAGGGCACCAGCCATCCGAGCTGGCCGAGGACCGTGGCGCCCAGAAGCATCATCCCCATGGAGCCGAGGTATACGGCGATCACACGGGGAAGCTCGTCGAACGAGACGTTTGGCTGTAGCGCGAGCAGTCCACACACAAGCAGGACGACGAGGCTGATGGTCAAGGCGTGCCACCGACGCGCAGGCCGCGCCGCAGTGGCCTCGAGGGTTGCTGCCGCGCTGAAGCACAAGGGAGTAGCGATGATGGCCAGCAGGATGGGCTCAATGAGGTAGAGCGGCATTCGCACCGGCTCATCGGCCGTGATCATGCCCACCGGGAGGCTCAGGATCGGCAGCGCCGAGAAGAGCGCCACGACTGAGGCGGCCGCAGCCAGCACCTCGGGCGCGTGCACTCCCCGAGCGAGCATCAGTGGACCTGTGCGCCACCATCGACCAAGGACGGACCGCTGCGCACGGCCGGGTTGCTGACCTGTCATGGGGCCGGCACCGGTGGCGGCTGGGCGCAGGTGACCTCGGCTCTGGCTGCGGCGTTCATCCATCCGTCCTGTTGAGCCACGCTCAGCTGCCTGAGCGCCGGGTAGGCGACTGAGTCGGTGCCGAAAGTCGCTGGGATGCCGAGGCGTTCGCTCAGGATGGCGGGGATGGCCCGCGCGGCCTCCGAGCCGCCGATGACGGCCCCGTCCGCACCGACGCACGTGGGGCCGGGCTGCGGCGCCGATGCCGTAACCAGGGCGGCCAGGGCTTCCCCGCGCGAGGGAATCGGAGTGGTGAAGGCACTGACTTCGACGGCGGGGCGCCCCAGTGCTCGTGCGATGCCCGGCTCGCCCAGCGTCGTCGGGATGAAGGCCAGACCGTCGGTGGCGCGGGCGAAAGCGCTCGCGGCGTCGGCAACCGCGGGCAAGGTGTCGGCGTGGTCGGCCCAGGCGCAGTAGGAGGGGCCAGGGCCGTTGGTGCAGGCGACGGCGTCGCCCGCACCGCGGACGGTGGCGAACTGCTCCCCGGGGGCCACCTGCGGGACCAGGACGAACGAGGCAGAGAGGGCTGCGATCAGCGCGGCGCCGGCCAGCAGGACCCGGCTCGGGCGCACCCCGGCCCAGCGTCGGCCCGCCACGAGCACCAGCAGGACGGCGACGCACACGAGCCACACGGACGCGGTCAGGGTGCGCG
>JAEWFB010000436.1 GCA_023389095.1 Actinomycetes bacterium | reverse complement strand
CGCGCACCGTGCCCGACAACATCGGCCTGCTCTACCACCGGCACCTGGCGATGTTCGGGCCGCGCGAGATGCTCCTGTCCTCGGAGGAGCCGGTCGTGCGCCAGTTCCTCAACGCCCAGACCGTGGGCCCGATCGGCATGTCGGAGGAGAAGGACGCCGATGAGCTGGCCGCGGAGTCCGGCCAGGAGCTGCCACCGCTGCCTCCCATCGCCCTCCAGCTGGGTACGAGCGACGGCTCGCGCCGGCACGCCGAGCGCCCGGCCGGCGAGTGGTGCCGGGCCAACGGGGTCACCCCTCCGCCCGGGTCGTTCGAGTCGCACCGGGCGGGCGTGCCCGGGGTCCGCTCCGATGCACCCTCGGCGTCGTCCGGCGCCCCGACGCGGCAGTCGGAACAGGCTCCCGAGGCCGCCCTGGACGGGGTGGGCTGAGATGGCTGCACCCCTCACCGGCGCCCTCCGGCAGTCGGGCTCGCTCTTCGCCCTCGCGCTCGACGTGCTCCGCGCCCTCCCGCGGCGCCCCTTCCAGGCCAAGGAGTTCGTCCAGCAGGCCTGGTTCATCGCCAGCGTGACGATCCTGCCGACGGCCCTCGTGTCGATCCCGTTCGGTGCCGTCATCGCCCTCCAGCTCGGCACGCTGACCCGCCAGCTCGGCGCGCAGTCCTACACCGGTGCCGCGAGCGTCCTCGCCGTGCTGCGCGAGGCGAGCCCGATCGTCACCGCGCTGCTCATCGCGGGCGCGGGTGGCTCGGCCATCTGCGCCGACCTCGGCTCCCGCAAGATCCGCGAGGAGATCGATGCCATGGAGGTGCTCGGCATCAGCCCGATCCAGCGCCTCGTCGTGCCGCGCGTGCTCGCCTCGATGCTCGTCGCGCTGCTGCTCAACGGGCTGGTGTCGGTGGTCGGCGTCGTCGGTGGCTACGTCTTCAACGTCATCGTCCAGGGCGGCACGCCCGGCGCCTACATCGCGAGCTTCACCGCGCTGGCCCAGCTGCCCGACCTCTGGACGGCCGAGATCAAGGCGCTCATCTTCGGGGCCATCGCCGCGATCGTCGCCGCCTACAAGGGACTGGGCGCCGGTGGCGGGCCCAAGGGTGTGGGCGACGCCGTCAACCAGAGCGTCGTCATCACCTTCATGCTCCTGTTCGTCGTCAACTTCGTCATCACGGCCGTGTACTTCCAGGTCGTCCCGCAGAAGATCTGAGGCCGCGATGACCACGACGACGAACCCCACCCCCACCCCGTCCGGGCGGCCGCCCCGGTCCCGGTCCCAGCGCCGGCGTCCCGTCGGGCCTGCCGCTGCCAAGGCCCTGCGCCTCGCGAGTGCCCCGGCACGTTCGCTCGAGTCGCTCGGCGAGCAGATGCGCTTCTACGTCCGCTCGCTGGCGTGGAGCGGCCGCACCCTGCGCCGGTACAAGAAGGAGGTCGTGCGCCTCCTCGCCGAGGTCTCGCTCGGCACCGGAGCCCTGTCGGTCATCGGTGGGACGGTCGGCGTCATCGCCTTCCTCGCCTTCTTCACCGGCACCGAGGTCGGCCTGCAGGGCTACTCCTCGCTCGACCAGCTCGGCACCGGCGCCTTCACCGGCTTCTTCTCCGCCTACCTGAACACCCGCGAGATCGCCCCACTCGTGGCGGGACTGGCGCTCGCGGCCACGGTCGGCTGCGGGTTCACCGCCCAGCTCGGTGCGATGCGCATCTCCGAGGAGGTCGACGCGCTCGAGGTCA
The DNA here is from genome assembly GCA_023389095.1 of Actinomycetes bacterium. GTDB lineage: Bacteria > Actinomycetota > Actinomycetes > Actinomycetales > Dermatophilaceae > Monashia. The sequence goes on along the minus strand of JAEWFB010000436.1, from coordinate 3,726 downwards.
TGGGCATCCCGTCGCTGCCGTTCCTCGTGACGACGCGCATGATCGCCGGGTTCGTGGCCGTCGTCCCGCTCTACGTCCTCGGGCTGCTCAGCTCCTACGCCGCGACGCGGTTCATCTCGACGTCGTACTTCGGCCAGAGCGAGGGCACCTACGACCACTACTTCCACCTGTTCCTGCCACCGGGCGACGTCTTCTGGTCCTTCGGCAAGGTCATGGTGTTCGCGGTCGTCATCATCCTCATCCACTGCTACTACGGGTACACGGCCTCCGGGGGCCCGGCTGGTGTCGGCGTCGCCGTCGGCAAGGCCGTGCGCACCTCCATCGTGGCCATCAACATCGTCGACTTCTTCCTGTCCCTCGCGATCTGGGGCGCGACGACCAGCGTGAGGATCGCCGGATGACCGCCACCGTGCCCCGGCCCGCCACCGACGTCAGTACAGACTCGACACCGGGGCCGCTCACCCAGCACACGCGGAAGCGGCTGGGGCAGAAGGCTTACGGCCTCGTCTTCCTCATCGTCGTCGCGCTGCTCGTGGCCCTGTCGGTGGCCGCCTTCCAGCAGCGGTTCACGCCCGTCGTCATGGTCACCCTCGAGACCAACCGCCTCGGCAGCCAGCTGCAGGAGAGCAGCGACGTCAAGCTGCGCGGGATGCTCGTCGGCGAGGTCCGCAGCGTCGCGGTGACGCCCGACGGCGCCCGGCTCGAGCTGGCCCTGCAGCCCGACCAGGTGGGCAAGATCCCGGAGAACGTCAACGCGCGCCTCCTGCAGAAGACCCTCTTCGGCGAGCGCTACGTCGACCTCGTCACCGTCGCCGCGCCCAGCGCCAAGCACCTGCAGGCCGGCGACGTCATCACCCAGGACCGCAGCACCGTCGGCATCGAGCTCGAGAGCGTCCTCGATGACCTCTACCCGCTGCTGCGCACCGTGCAGCCGGCCAAGCTCGCGACCACGCTCAACGCGCTGTCGACGACGCTCGACGGCCGCGGCGAGCGCATCGGCAACAACCTCCAGCTGGTCGACCGCTACTTCAGGGCGCTCAACCCGCAGATGCCGGTCATCCAGAAGGACATCAGCCTGATGGCCGACGTGAGCAACCTCTACGCCGACGTCAGCCCCGACCTGTTCCGCCTCACCCAGTCGCTGCGGGTCACCAACCGCACCATCGTCGAGAAGGACCAGCAGCTCGCCGCCTTCCTCGTCGGCACGGCCGGTTTCGCCAACACGACGGCGGGCTTCCTGCGCGACAACGGTGACCGCATCATCCAGGTCGGGCGGGTCTCCCGGCCGACGCTGCAGCTGCTGTCGGAGTACTCCCCGATCTACCCCTGCATGGCCTCGGCGCTCGTCAACTGGCTGCCGCGCGTCAACCAGGCCTTCTCCGGCGGCGTCTTCCACATCACCCTCGAGGTGGTTCCACCGCGCGACGCCTACAAGCCCGGCGAGGAGCCGCAGTGGCGGGACAAGCGCGGCCCGAACTGCTTCGGCCTGCCGAACCCTCCCGGGTCCCAGTCGAACCCGTACAAGGGCAACCACTTCGACGACGGTTCGCAGCCGGCCGGCAGCGGCACGCCGTTCAGCGCGATCCCGCAGGCCCTGGTCGGCTCGGCCGGAAACGCGGACTCCGGTTCCGCCGGGACCGTCGACGAGCAGCGTCTCGTCGCGGCCCTCTTCGCCCGCGACGACTCCGGTGACGCGAGCCCGAGCGGCATCCAGACGCTGCTCGCCGGCCCCCTCATGCGCGGAACGGTGGTGAGCACCCGATGAAGTGGAAGGGATCGCTCGTCAAGCTCGTCGTGTTCGCCCTCGTGACGCTCGCCGCCACCGGTGTCCTCGCCATGACGATCGCCAACATCCAGTTCGGCTCCAAGGCCTCCTACACCGCCATGGTCACCGACGCGACGGGGGTCGTCGAGGGGCAGGACGTGCGCATCGCCGGCGTCCGCGTCGGGGAGGTCTCCGGCGTCCACGTCGCGAAGGCGCCGGGAACGGGCCAGGCGGTCGCCCAGATCGACTTCACCGTCCTCAAGAGCTCGGTGCTGACCCAGGGCACCGAGGTCACCGTCAAGTACCGCAACCTCGTCGGGCAGCGCTACCTCGCGCTCACCCAGGGCACCGGCTCGCCTGCCCCGCTCGCCGACGGGGCGACGATCCCGCTGGCCCGCACGCACCCGGCGCTCGACCTCACCGTCCTGTTCAACGGGTTCAAGCCGCTCTTCGCGGCGCTGTCGCCCTCGGACGTCAACGAGCTGTCGGGCCTGCTCATCGAGACCCTCCAGGGCGAGGGCGGCAACATCAACGCCCTGCTGGCCAAGACGGCGAGCCTCACCTCGACCCTCGCCGACCGCGACGCCGTCATCGGGCGCACCGTCGACAACCTCAACGCCGTGCTCGGCACCGTCGACGCCCACGACCAGCAGCTGCTCGACCTCATCGACCAGCTCCAGCGGTTCACCAGCGGCCTGGCCGCCGACCGCGAGACCATCGGGCGCACCCTGTCGGGCATCAACGACCTGTCCGCCGAGACCGCCGACCTGCTCGTCACGACGCGACCGCTCATCAAGGACGACGTCGCGCAGCTGCGCACGTTGTCCACGACGCTCAACAAGCCGGCCAACGTCAAGCAGTTCGAGGACTTCATCTCCACCGCGCCGACGCGCATCGAGACGCTGACCCGCACCGCGACGTACGGCTCGTGGTTCAACTTCTACCTGTGTCGCTTCGACACCAAGAACCCGATCCTGCCCGGCGTCTCACCCTCGTACGACGTCGCGGCCGCGAGGTGCCAGCCATGAGAACGCGAAGCAGCATCCCCTTCCGCGAGCGCAACCCGGTGCCGATCGGCATCGCCGGGCTCGTCGTCATCGCGCTCGTGCTCTTCCTCGCCTTCAACGCCTCGAGCCTGCCGATCATCGGCGGCGGCACCGGCTACAGCGCCGCCTTCACCGAGGCCGGCGGCATCCGCCCCGACGACGACGTCCGTCTCGCCGGCGTCAAGGTCGGCAAGGTCACGGGTGTCGACCTCGAGGGCTCGCACGTGCGGGTCGACTTCGTCGTCACCGACGACGCCGTGCAGCTCGGCTCGCTCACCGGCGCCTCGATCCGGATGAAGACGCTGCTGGGGGCGAAGTACGTGGCGCTCGACCCCGAAGGCAGCGGGCAGCTCGACGCCGGGGCACAGATCCCGACCTCGCGCACCGTCAGCTCCTACGACGTCATCAACGCCTTCCAGGACCTCACGACCACGACCGAGCGCATCAACACCGACCAGCTGGCGAAGTCGCTCACGGTCATGGCGACCGAGTTCCGCGACAGCCCGAAGTACGTCCGGTCGACGCTCGACGGCCTCTCGCGCCTGTCGCAGACCGTCGCGAGCCGCGACGAGCAGCTCTCCGCGCTGCTCCAGCGCGCCAACCGCGTCACGGGGCTGCTCAAGAGCCGCAACGAGCAGGTGGGCACGCTGATCCGCGACGCCGACGCCCTCATGGTCGAGCTGGCCAAGCGCCGCGACGAGATCCGCACCCTCTTCCGCAACACCTCGGCGCTCGCCCAGCAGCTCACCGGCCTGTCGCGCGACAACCGCGCCCAGCTGAAGCCGGCGCTCGACGAGCTCGACCAGACCCTCGCCCTGCTCCAGAAGCACGACGCCGACATCCAGAAGACGATCAAGCTCATGGCCCCCTTCACCCGCGTCTACGCCAACACCCTCGGCACCGGCCGCTGGTTCG
>JAEWFB010000391.1 GCA_023389095.1 Actinomycetes bacterium | reverse complement strand
ACGCTGTTCGCCGCGGCGGCCTCGGACGATGACGACGGGCGGCTCTACAGAGGGGTGCTCGACCAGTACTTCGACGGGGTCGAGGACCCGGCGACCGTGGCTCTGCTCACCGACACCTGACCGACCGCAGCCGCCCGTGAACCGTCCCGCGACGACGACGCCTCACCACGACGCGCGTCGGTACGCCGCGTCGAGGATCCGCCGTGTGGTGACGTCCGCGTCGAGGTCCGACGTGTCCAGCCACCAGCCGTGCGAGCCGAACCCGTCCCACATGGACCCGCGCAGCTCGTCGTGCCCGTCGAAGGCGAACTGCTCCCGCGGCGGTCGTCCCAGGTCGCGCGCGACGCAGGTCGCAGCACCGGGGTCCAGGACCACGAGACGCAGACGATCGCCGAGGGCGCTGTGGAACACGTCGAGCTGGCCGGCGTCGGGAACGACCCAGTCGATGACGGGCGTGACGCCGGCCGCCATGAAGTTGGCCGCGAGGGAGCAGATGTTCTCGTTGCACAACGCCACCTGGCGGGCGGCCTCCTCGGGCGGGTCACCCAGGGGCCACACGTACCCACCGACGACCAGGCGGGCGACCGCGTCACCGTTGACGACGGCGGACCGTGACAGGGATCGGGCCACGGCGCGAGCGACCGTGGTCTTGCCGGCACCGGGGGCGCCGGTGACGAGCAGGCAGGCCCGGCCGGCATCGAGCGGGTGAGCCGTCGGGTCCCGGCGGGTCATGACGCAGCCTCGTCCCCGGCCTCGCGGAAGGCCCACCGCAACGCGTCGGGGAGCAGGACGCCCCCGTGGTTGGGGCTGTGCCCGCCGTCGCCCAGGACGAGCCGGAAGTCGTAGCCGGCCTCGGCGAGCGCCGCAGCCACGCGAAGGTTGGCGGCCAGCCAGTTCCACTCCGGCTCGTTCCACTGCAGGTCGCGGTGGCCGGCCTGCAGGAAGATCCGCAGCGGCTTGCGGGCCGTGGCCGGGATGAGCTGCGGGTAGGGGTTGCCCCCGGGCATCTGGACGAAGCTGGACAGGAAGGCGATGACGCCCCCGAACCGGTCGGGGCGCATCCACGCAGCGGTGAATGCGCCGTTGCCGCCGCTGCTGCCCCCACACAGGACGCGATGCGCCGGGTCGGGGCTGAGGCGCCACCGCTGCTCCACGAGGGGCAGCACCTCCTCGAGCAGGAAGGTTGCGTACCGGTCGTCGAAGGCGTCGTACTCGGCGTTGCGGTTCTTGCGCTCGTCCGGGTCGTCGACGTCGGCGAAGACGCCGGGGTCGACGAAGACGCCGATGGTGGGCGCCAGCTCGCCGGACCCGAGGAGGTTGTCCAGCACGATCCCCGCGCGCACCTGCCCCTTCGGGTCCAGGTACCACCAGCCGTCCTGGAACACGACCAGCCGGGCGGCCACGCGGGCGTCGTGGCCCGCCGGCACGTGGACCCAGACCCGACGCGACGTACCCGGGTACACAGTGCCGGGAGGCAGGGTCAGCTCGACCATCTCTCCCGCCGGAACGCCCTGGCGCCGTTGGGAGTCGGGACCGTACTCGTAGACCACGTCGGACTGGTCGACGGGCAGGGGTCGATGAGCCACGCTCTCCATCCGCCGGAACCTAGCCGGCGGGCAGGCCTGAGGGCCAGCGGTTTTCGCCGCGCCGGTTGCCGGTCGGTGCTGGCCGGTGGGCGCCGGTCGAGGCAGCGACCGCGTGGTCCGCCATCAGTGCGTGAACGGTTCCAGGCACGCGAAGTCGAACTCGGCGTTGCGTCCGACCACGCTGACGTCCACCCGCTCGCGGCGCACGTCCGCGATGAGGCACGCCGTGTCGCCCACGTGGATCGCGACGACGGTGCCGGCCGGGGTCCCGGTCGACGCCCTCATCGGGCGCAGGGCGGTGTCGCCGCTCTGGTGGCCCAGCCGCCGCACGGTCGCGCCGGTGGCGGCCTCGTCGACCGAACCACTGCGCCGCTGCTCTTCGAGGGCCGCCAGCAGCCGCGTCGCAGCGGCGTTCGCCGACGCCTCGTCGGCCGCGCTCAGGGCCCGACGCTGCTTCCATGCGTTGTTGTCGCCGTAGTGCGGGGGCGTGCCCAGGTCGGGGCCAGCCCCGGTGTACGGGTCTGTCCCGGCCACCGCCTCGGCTCCCGGGTCGAACGCGATCGTGTGCGTGGCCGGGCCGGACCTCGACTCCGACCCCGGTGCATCGGGCCCGCAGGTCTCCCCAGACGGGGTGACCGACCGGGACACCAGGTCGACGTCGTAGTGCACGCACATCCGAACCGTGACGGTCGTGGCCCCCAAGCCTCCGCTCCGCGCATCGGCGAAGTGCGCCACGGACAGGCCGGCGTGGCCGTCTGCGACGTCGACCCGGTACGGCGTGGGCACCTGTGTGCTGGCCAGGTCTCGTTCGATCTGGGCGGCGGTCGAGCCTCGCGTGAAGACCGAGCGCTGGTCGTGGAGCTGGGCGGCCGTCCGGAAGGGGGTCAGCTGAAGCGTCTGGGAGGCCCTGCTGCGGGCCGCGGAGGTCGGGCTGACCACCTGCTCGAGCGCAGTGACCGCCTGGTAGCCGGCGTAGGCCACGACGACGGTGGCGACCGCTGTCGCCACCCGGACACCGGTTCGACGGCGAGACGCGCTCATGCCGCCACCGTAGGTGTTCGCCGACGCGCCCGGGGTGAGTGTCGGTACTCGACCGCGACCGCGTCAGAGCGGGACGAGGCGCACCGAGTCGAGGGTGCGCTGCTGGTCGGCCAGGACGTCAGGCCTCGTGTCCGCGAACCAGGACCGCTCGACGACGACGCGCTCGCCCCGGACCATGACGATCCACAGCTCGACGAGCTGGTGCTGGCTCGCCATCGGACGGTAGGTCATGAGCCCGCTGTTGTCGCACAGGCCCGCCTTCGGGTCGTCGAGCCGGACCGTCAGGTGGACCCCCGACCCGCCGAACCGTGCGACGGGCGAGACCGGCTCGAGGACGGTGAGCGGGTACCGCGTGACGATGGCGTGGACGAGGTCGGTCGGGGTCGGCCCGGGGTCGGCCGGCGGCCGTTGCTGGTCCTGGCAGGGCCCGTACGGGATCGCGCCGAGCTCCATGACGCGGACACCGGCGTCCTCCCTGGCGTACGACGGCTCCTGCGTCACGACGCCCTGCTCGAAGAGCCACCAGCCCGCTCCGGAGACCGTGAGCTCCACGGCCAACCGTGAACCGGGCGTCGCGGGATACAGGTTGCCGGGCATGCGCAGCCGGTAGGTCGCCCCGGGCCGCACGGCGCTCAGGGTCCGGAAGTCGAACGCGTCCCGGTCCACGAGGTGCGGCGCCTCGGCGATGACGTAGTCGCGAGGAACCGCCCCCGGCACGGGCGTCAGGTCGGCGCCGGTGGGTGGCGTCGCCGCTCCGGACGCCGACGCCCGTGGCACGGACGCACCGCCCGGTCGCGCCGGGACCGGTGGCGGGACGGTCGAGGACACGGATGCTCCCGGGGCCGGCGAACCGATGCAGGCGCCGAGGCCCGCGCCGAGCCCCATGCCGATGCCGACGAGGACCCCCGCGGCGCCGAGCACCGCCCTGGCCCGACGCCGCCCCGGATCCGGGTGTCGCGGTGTCGGCCACGCTCGGCGACCCGCCGCGCCGGCCACGGCGCCTCCTGCTGACACGGTGCGGGCCGGTGACTCGGGTCCGCTACCCGTCCAGTCTCCTCCTCGTGCGCCCGGCGGGCACCGCCGTGCCGACGGAGGGCACGCGCGGTAGGCCCGTCAGCCGAGCGCCTCGGCGAGGGACACGATGATGCCGGCCGGGCCACGGACGTAGCAGAGCCGGTAGAGGTTCGCGTACTGCACGACCTCCCCGACGGGCTCGCCCCCATGACCTCGCAGCGCCGTGACGGCGGCGTCGACGTCGTCGACGGCGAACATGACGCTCCGGAGGCCGAGCGTGTTGCCGAGGGCGTTCCGCGGCTCGGCGGCGACCACCTCGGGGGAGTGGAACTTCGTCAGCTCGAGGCGGCCGTGACCGTCAGGGGTGCGCATCATCGCGATGTCGACGCGGACGCCGTCGAGCCCGTTGAGGCGGTCGACCGCCGGTCCCTCCACCGGTGCTTCTCCCTCGAGCTCGAGACCGAGCGCGGCGAAGAACGCCTTGGCCGCCTCGAGGTCATCGACCACGACACTCACGTGGTCCATCCGGATCGTCATGCTGGTCCTCCCGCTCGTCGTGCCGACCGTACCCGGCTAGGGTCGGTGCTCACAGGGGAAGGGTTCGACATGGCGATCTACCGCAAGGGTGCCGACCCGGTCGCGCTACGCGCATCGGCGCGCCGCCTCGAGCTGTGCGCGACGACGGCCGGCGAGGTGTGCGACACGGCCGGCCGGGCCGTGTCGTCGCTGCGCTCGCAGTGGAGCGGTGGCGACCTCGAGCACCTCACCGGTTCGTGGCCGGCGGCCGAGTCGCAGATCCGCGCGCTGCGCGACACGATCACGCGGATGAGCCGGACGCTCGAACGTCAGGCCGGCCAGCAGGACGACACGAGCGCCGGCACCGGCGGGACGCCGCTCGCGGGCCGGGGCAGCGGCGGCTCGGGCGGCCCCGCACCCCTCCCGGACGACGGCGCACCGCCGCCGGACCCGACCCCCGGCCCCAAGCCGTACGTCCCGCCGGGGCCCTTCGACCAGAAGCACGTCGACGCCGCGAAGGACGCCGTCAAGGACGTCCTCGACGGCCCGGGTTTCTGGTCCATGGACGGCAACCGCGACGACCTCGAGACGATGAAGAGCCGCATCGACGAGCTGACGCCGGCCGAGGCGGAGGCCCTTGTCCGGCAGCTGAGCCTGGAGGACCTCGCCGAGCTCGGCCGGATCATGAAGGACGAGGGCGGGTTCCTCTGGGTCAGTGACGGACTCGACCCCTTCGACCGCTCCGAGGTCACGAGCGGTCTGCTGTCGAAGGTCACCCCCGAATCGGCCGCCAAGCTGCAGGCGGCCATGCCGTGGAGCCAACCCGGCTTCGACACGACAGACGTCGCCCTCGACGGCCGGCAGAGCCAGGACGGCGAGCACCGCAGCGACCTGCACTACGGTCTGCCCCAGGGCGAGCTGGGCACCGACGACCTCAGCGCGCAGGACGTCAACCAGGGCAGCTTCAGCGACTGCTGGGCCATCGCCTCGCTCACCGCTACGACCCAGGCCGACCCCGACTTCGTCAAGCACAACATCACCGTCAACCCCAACGGCACCGTCGACGTCCGGCTCTTCGACCACGACGGCAACCCGAGGGTCGTCACGGTCACCGCCGACCTCCCGCTCGACGCCGACGGCAACCCCGTCGGCGCGCACGGAACCAACGGTGAGACGTGGCCGGCCTACTACGAGAAGGCTTTTGCCGTCGTCTACGGCGAGGACGACGGCGGGGCGCCCGACGGCAGGAGCGGCGCGCCGTACGACGTCAAGGAGCAGGGCACGTACGGCGCCGTCGAGTGGGACTACAACGACAGGGCGCCGTCGTACATCACCGGCAACGACCCCCACGGGGTCGACGGGTTCGACGGTGCGGTCAAGGCCTTCAACGACAAGCAGGGTGTCATCGTCAGCACGCCTTCGGACGCCCCCGACAACGCCCCCGACGGCTACGTCACGCGTCACGTGTACTACGTGCAGAGCGTCAACGCCGACGGCACCGTGACCCTCGGCAACCCCTGGGGCCCCGACGCCACGAAGATCACCGTGAACCACGACGAGTTCGACCGGCTCTTCCACGACCCGCAGGCGATGCAGCCGAGGAGCTGACGTGACCCACGACCACGCCCCACGACGCGTCCGCGCCCTCGCGCCGGCGCTCGCCGTCATCGCCCTCGCCGTCGCACTCGCCGGCGGCTGCCAGAAGGAGACGCTCATGTCCGACCCGTCCTCGAGCCCCGACGCGTCCGCCTCGCCCTCCTGCCAGAAGCAGCCCGGCGACGTGTCGGTCCTGCGTGGTGGCACCTTCCCGCTCGACGCCGCGGCGACCCTGCGTGCCGGCCTCCAGTACGAGGTGAAGGCCGACCCGCGCACGTGGAAGGTCATGTTCATGGGCGCCGGCGTCAGCGAGTCGCACGACCTCGCAGCGGGCGACACCGTCACGGTCGCGGGTCACACCGTCACCGTCCGCGACGCCTGCGCCGACAAGATCGTGCTCACCGTGAGTGGCGGGTCCGGCGCCACGGGCTGAGCCCGACGCCCGAGCAGCACGCCGGTGGTCGTCCACTACCCTCGGGCGCCTGCTATCCGGCGCGCACCCCCTCCTGAGCGGGGATACTGGCCGGCAGGGGACCGTGACACCCGACAGACCCGACGATCGCCGACGGAGGGCCACCCATGGGACGGACGCGTGCGCAGCTGGTCGCTGCCGCAGGCTCGGTTCTGCTCGCCCTCGGGGGCCCTGCCCTGTCCGGCTGCACGTCGGGATTGCCCGGAACTGACCCCTCGACGCGCGCCCGGTCGGCGACGGCCGCCGTCGAGGTGCTCCTCGAGACCCGCTGCGGCGTGCGCTACCTCGTCGTCAACGGCGACTGGTTCGAGCGGGCCGGAGGCCTGCTCGCCGACGGACGGGGCAACCCGCCTCCCGGGTGGGGCAACCCGTACCACGCCGGACGTGTCGTCCTCCTCGACGGCACGGCACGCTTCTCGGACGACGCCGGCCACCACGAGACCTTCCGCCGACTCGACGTCGCGCCGACCATCCACTGCGCCTGAGCGGCAGGCGCCGAGCCGGTCTCGACCGGCGGCGGAACCCTTCCGGTTGCCGTCCGGTTTGTCCGGATCTAGCGTCCGAGGCATCAGTGACGCCGAACTGAGAGGGACGCCATGTCTCGGTCCAGATCGATCTCCCTGCTCGCAGCCGCCGCCCTGACGTGCACCGCCGCCGTCACCGCGCCGCGCGCTGCCGAGGCCGACCCGATCCCCGCCCCCGGCCATCCGGTCTCCCACGAGGAGAACCCGCGCGTGCCCGAGGGCGCGCTGTGGTCCGAGGAGTACTTCCCCTCCTCCGACGGCAGCGACGTCGAGCTGCACGCCGACGTCCTGCGCCCCGCGAACCTGCCACCCGGTGCCCGCACCCCCGTGATCCTGTCGGTCGGCCCGTACTTCGCCCACCGCGGCCAGACGGGCGACGACGGCTTCAGCGGCACCGGACCGTCGGAGCGCTTCGCCGACCTCATCGAGGGCGCCGACCTCATGCACCGGGGCTACACCGTGGTCATGGTCGACCTGCGCGGCTTCGGCGGCTCCACCGGCTGCCTCGACTGGGTCGGCCCGGGCGAGCAGGCCGACGTCAAGGCCGCCGTCGAGTGGTCGGCGCGCCAGCCGTGGTCCACCGGCAAGGTCGGCCTCTACGGCAAGTCCTACGACGCGTCCACCGGGCTCGTCGGGGCCAACCTGGCCCCGCAGGGGCTGTCCGCGGTCGTGGCCCAGGAGCCGGTCTGGAACATGTACGACTACCTCTTCAGCAACGGGGTCCGCCGGCCCAACTACCTCGGCACGCCCCGCGCCTACAACGGCATCGCGAGCATCCAGGGCATGCCGGACGACTCGGCGAGGTACCGGCAGAACGCCGCCTACGAGGTCGCCCACCCCGAGTGCCTCGCGAACAACCTCACCGACACGCAGGACCCGAACCCGGACTCCGCGTACTGGAAGGCCCGCAACCTCGCCGAGCAGGCGGAGGGCTCCCGGGTGCCCCTCTTCGTCACCCAGGGCTTCGTCGAGCCGAACACCAAGCCCGAGGACGTCGAGCAGTACCTCGCGGGCCACGTGGGTCCCGAACGCGGCTGGCTCGGGCAGTGGGAGCACGTCCGCGGTAACGAGACCGGCTCCGACGGGGTCCTCCGGATGGGGCGGCAGGGCTGGTTCGACGAGGTGATGCGCTTCTACGACGAGTACCTCAAGGGTGTCACGCCGACGACGACCGACCCCGCGTTCGCCGTCGAGGACAGCACCGGTGCGTGGCGCGCGCAGCCGACGTGGCCGGTCGTGCGCCGGTCCACGCAGGTGCGCCTGCAGCCCGGCAGCTACGTCGACGACAAGGGTCGGACACCCGCAGTGGCCACCGGGGCGTCGCCCGACGCGTCCGCCAGCACGTCCGGGACCGCACCGGGTGCCGACGCCGGGACGTACGACATGGAGCACGCGCCGAGCCTGCCGCCGCAGGCGAGCGAGCGCGCCCAGGGACCGAAGCCGCGCACCACCGACGACGGCAACGCCTACTACACGTGGTCGCGTCCGCTCGTGTCGGACGTGCGCGTCACCGGCACGCCACAGGTCTCGCTCGCCACGAGCGGCGAGGGCAACGTGCTCGTCCGTCTCTGGGACGTCGCACCCGACGGCACTGCGGTGATGTTCGACGAGCAGATGTCGCTCGTGCGCGGTGGCGCGGTCGCCTTCGACCTCAAGTCGACCGACTGGACCCTGAAGCGTGGCCACCAGCTCGTCGTCGGCGTCGGCACGAACACGACCCGCTCGTGGTCCGACACCGCCTCGGGCCAGACCATCCGGGTGTCGTCGGCGGCGCTGAGCCTCGACCTGCAGGGCCCACGCACCGACGCACCGACGCAGGGTGACCGTTCGCCGTACCTGAACACCTACCTCGCGGCGTACACGACCGCCTGGCAGCAGCACGCGGCCGGCAGCTTCACCGTCGTCGTCCCGCAGGGGTGACCGATCTCGGCGGGTCCGGGCCGTTCGGGGGCGGCTCGGACCCGTCGTCACCCACGCGCCCAGCCGACGCACAGGCGTCGGTCCCGGGCCCGGGGTGTCCCATTGGTTAGCCTGCAGGAATGACCGAATCCCCCAGGCGCGACCCTGCCCTCACGGCCGAGTCCACCTCGGGCGATCCCCGCGCCGACCGCGTCGCCGCAGCAGTCCGCACGTGGCAGCGCGCCCTCGTCGACCTCGGCGGCCGCAACACCCTGCTGTGGTACCGCGACCTGCCCTCCGGCACGCTCGACCTCACGACGGCCCACCCCGGCGGTGTCTCGATGCTGCTCGCCGGGCGCCGCACCCGCCTGTCCGACCTCTTCCGCGAACCGGGTGCGCTCGACGAGGCGCGCCGCCGCGCCCGCGCCATCCGGGCCAAGGCGCTCGAGCTGCGCGAGGAGCGGGGGATCGCGGCCGGGTTCGTCGCCATCGGCATGGCCACGTGGTCGGTGCCCCGCGCCGCGCGTCCACCGGCCGCGCCGGTGCTGCTGCGCGCCTGCGTCCTGCGCCCCACCGGTGCCGCACAGGACGACTTCGAGATCGACCTCGGCCCCGAGGTGGAGTTCAACCCGGTGCTGCGCGAGTACCTGCGCTCGGAGCAGGGGATCGAGGTGGACGGCGACGCCCTGGCCGACCTCGCCACGGGCCCGTCCGGCTTCGACGCCCTGCCGGTGTACGCCGCCCTTCGCGAGCAGTGCGCCCACGTGCCCGACCTCGAGATCGGCCTGCGCATCGTGCTCGGCACCTTCTCCTACGCCAAGCTCCCGATGGTGGCCGACCTCGCCCTCCAGGGCGGTTCACTCGCCGACCACGACGTCATCGCCGCGCTCGCCGGTGACGAGTCGGCGCTCGCCGCGGTGCGCCTTCGTGTGCCCGACAGCGAGCCCGATCCCGATCCCGAGCACGAGTACCTCGTCCTCGACGCCGACGCCTCGCAGCATGCGGCCATCGACGCCGTCCGCGCCGGAGCCCACCTCGTCGTCAAGGGCCCGCCGGGCACCGGCAAGTCGCAGACCATCGCCAACCTCATCGCGGCGCTCGCCGCCGAGGGCAAGTCGACGCTCTTCGTCGCCGAGAAGCGCGCCGCCATCGACGCCGTCCTGACGCGCCTGGACCGCCTCGGCCTCGGCGACCTCGTCCTCGACGCCTACGACGGCCCGACGAACAAGCGGGCCACGGCGCTGCAGTTCGGCCGCAGCCTCGATGCAGCCCTCGACCACGCCGACGCCCCGACCGACGGGACCGGAGCAGAGCTGCGCGACCGACGCGCCCGCCTCCAGCGCCACGTCCGCGCGCTCCACGAGGTGCGCGAGCCGTGGGGCGTCAGCGCGCACGACGCCGAGGAGGCGCTGGTCGACCTCGGCCTGCGCAAGCCGCCGCCGACCTCGCGGGTCCGCCTGGGGGGCCGCGACCTGTCGACGACGAGCCGGGCCCGCGCCGTCGAGCTCGGTCGCCGGCTCCGCGACGCGGCCGGCCTCGGTGCCTGGGTCCGCGAGGGTGACGACCCGTGGTTCGGGGCCCGCATCCTCAGTGCCGACGACGCCGCGCGCGCCCTCGAGATCACGACGCGCTACAGCACCACCGGCCTCGACGACACCGGCAACCGCCTCAACGGCATCCTCGACGAGTCCCAGGTTCCGGCCGCCGAGTCCATCAACGTGTGGGCCTCCGCCTTCGAGACCATGTCCCGGGTCCGCGAGACCCTCGAGGTCTTCCGGCCGGAGGTCTTCGACACCCCGCTGAGCGAGCACATCACCGCCACCGCCACCCGCGACTGGCGCGAGGCGCGCGGCATCGAGATGGGCTGGATGGACCGGTGGCGGATCCGGCGCCAGACCAAGCGGCTGCTGCGCCCGGGCCGCCCGCCGGCCGACCTGCACGACCGGCTCGTGGCCGCGTCGGAGCAGCGGGAGCACTGGTTCGCCCTCGTCGGTGGCGGTGGCCGTCCCGAGATCTCGCCGCGCCTCGACGAGGGCCTGGCCCTGCTGGCCGCGGTCAAGAGCGACCTCGACTGGCTCGATGACCGGCTCCCGTCGCGCGACGACCAGTCGCCGCTCATCGACCTGCCGCTCGACGAGCTCCGCGAGCGGCTCGGCGCGCTCGCGGAGCGCCCCGACCGGGTCGGGGTGCTGCCGCAGGTGACGAGCATCCTCGACGAGATGCGCGCGGCCGGGCTCGGACCGCTCGTCGACGACCTCGCCCGGCGCGGCGTCGGCACCGAGCAGGTCACCGCAGAGGTCGACCACGTGTGGTGGGCCTCGGTGGTCCAGGAGGTCATGGTCCGCGACCCCGCCTACGGCGCCCACGACGGCGCGGGCCTGCGCCGCGACGTCGGCGAGTACGTGGAGGCCGACCGGGCCCACCAGGCGGCGACCGTCGCCCGCGTGCGCGACGCCGTGGCCCGCAACGTCCGTGAAGTGCTCGCCGACAACCCGGCACAGGAGGCCCTCGTTCGGGCGGAGGCCGGAAAGGCCCGACGGCACAAGCCACTTCGCAATCTCGTGCCGCAGGCCTCGGCCGCGCTGACGGCGATCAGGCCGTGCTGGGCGATGAGCCCGCTCGTCGTCGCCTCCACCCTGCCGCCCGGCAAGTGGTTCGACGTCGTCGTCTTCGACGAGGCCTCGCAGGTGCAGCCGGCGCAGGCGATCTCGGCGATCAGCCGGGCGCGCCAGGTGGTCGTCGCCGGTGACGAGCGGCAGCTGCCGCCGACGAACTTCTTCACCGTCGTGTCCGACGACGAGAGCGTCCCGACCGAGGCCGACGAGACGCTGACCGAGGGCTTCGAGTCCGTTCTCGACGTGCTCGCCGCGACCCTCCCGACCCGCAGCCTCAGGTGGCACTACCGCAGCCGCGACGAGCGGCTCATCGCCTTCGCCAACGAGGCCGTCTACGACGGCGGGCTCACGACCTTCCCGGGAACGTCGATCGAGTCGGCGGTCACGTTCGAGCCGGTCGACGGCCAGGCCGCGCTCCAGCCCGGGGTCGACACGATCGAGACGACCGATGCCGAGGTCGCCCGGGTCGTCGAGCTCGTCCTGGAGCACGCCCGCACCCGCCCCACCGAGTCGCTCGGTGTCATCGCCCTCGGCATCAAGCACGCCGACCGGCTCGACGACGCCGTCACGGACGCCCTGCGCCGAGCCCCCGACGTCGCCGACTTCTTCGACACCGACCGGCCCGAGCGGTTCTTCGTCAAGAACCTCGAGCGCGTCCAGGGCGACGAGCGCGACGCGATCATCCTGTCGATCGGCTACGGCAAGACCCCGCACGGCCGGGTGCTGCACCGGTTCGGCCCGCTCAACATCGAGGGTGGGGAGCGGCGGCTCAACGTCGCCATCACGCGAGCCCGGCGGCGGATGGCCGTCGTCTCGGCCCTGCGGGCCACCGACCTCGACCCCGAGCGGCTCAAGGCCCGCGGCGCCGTCATGCTGCGCGACTTCCTCGCCTACGCGGAGACGGGCGGCCGGCGCGGCGACGACGGCACGCTCTTCGCGGCGAGCCCGCCCACCGGGGACCCGCTCCGTCGCGACCTCGCCGAACGGCTGCGGCGCGAGGGTCTGACCGTCCACGAGGACTACGGCTCGGGCAGCCAGCGGATCGACCTGGCCGTGGAGGACCCCTACCACCGCGGCCGGGGCCTCATCGCCGTCGAGACCGACGGCGAGCGGTACGCGGCCCTGCGCAGCACCCGCGACCGGGACCGGTTGCGCCCCGAGCAGCTGACCCGTCTCGGCTGGGTCCACGAGCGGGTCTGGAGCACCGACGTGTTTCGCGACCCCGCCCGGGAGATCTCCCGCATCGTCACGATCGCGCGCGCGACGCGCTCGGCGCCCGCCGACCCGGATCCCGCGCCCCATCCCGGGGGCGCGCCCGCGACGACCGTCGCCGGCGGCCCGGACGTCGCGGGCATCGCGGACATCGCGGACGAGACTGCCGATGCCGCCGACGATGGGGGCGCCGG
Source organism: Actinomycetes bacterium (assembly GCA_023389095.1). Lineage (GTDB taxonomy): Bacteria > Actinomycetota > Actinomycetes > Actinomycetales > Dermatophilaceae > Monashia. The sequence continues at coordinate 1,779 of JAEWFB010000391.1, read as the reverse complement.
CACGCAGGAGGCCACGAGCGACGGCACGGCTGCCGGTGGCGACCGCGGGACCGGTCCGGCACCACGTCGGCGCAAGCGACGCCGGGTGTTCCGGCGCGGGACGGCCGACACCGCGGCCGACGACCCCATCGAGGACCTCACGCCCGTGTCGGCGGGTCGCGACGGCCGGGACGGCAGGCGCAGCCGCGACGACACCGACCTCGGCTGGGGTGGCGCGCGCGGCGAGGACTCCGAGAGTCGTGACCAGTGGCTCCAGGACCAGCGGCCGCCGCACTACGAGTGAGTCGCGGGGACCACGTGGGTCCGCTCAGGGCCGTGGCAGGTGGACGCGGCCCGGGCGGCGGACGGCGGGAATGCCCGATGCGTCCGGCGCGTTGGTCAGCCCATGAACACCACCCCTTTCCAGCTGCGCCTGTCCCTCGCGCAAGGGCTCTTCGAGCGGGGTGACCACCTCGCCGCCGCCACTGCGCTCGCCAACCTCGTCGACGAGGCCGACGCGCAGGTCGCCGAGCCGACCGCGGTCACCGAGCCCGACTGGGCGCCGCACTCGACGACAGACCTGCGCCTGCTCCTCGCCCGTGCCTACTTCCACTCGGCCCAGTTCCGGCACGCCGAGGAGACCCTCGAGCGGATCATCGAGGAGTGCCCGACCGACGCGTACGCGCACCTGCTGCTCGGGCGCACGCTGCAGCGGGCGGGTCGGCACGCCGAGGCGGCGCGCCCCCTGGCGTTGGCGGAGATCTACGGTGGCTACGAGCGTCCCGAGACCTACGGCGGCCCGGTGCTCGGCCACGCCGACGACGACGCCTGAGCCGCACCGCCTGATCGAACGCGGACGGGGCGGGAGCACATCGTGCTCCCGCCCCGGCGCGTGTCATCCGGTGTCGTCCGGGGTCGTCGTGACCAGGTGTCGTCAGGCCGGCAGTGGCGGACCGGTGGCTCAGCGGGCGCGCAGCGCGTCGCGGATCTCGGTGAGCAGGATGATCTCCTCGGAGGGGGCCTGCGGCTCGGGCTCGAGTCCCTTCTTGCGGCGCTCGGCGATCCTGTTCAGGGGAGCGACGACGACGAAGTACAGGGCCGCTGCGACGATGAGGAAGCCGACGACGGCTGTCAGGAAGTCGCCGATGTGCACGCCGCCCGGCTGGTAGCCGGAGAAGTTGGGCTGACCGCCGATCTTGCCGAGGAGGTCCATGATGACGGTGACGAAGGAGGCTATGACCTTGGCGAACGCCGTGCCGATGACCACCGCGACGGCGAGGTCGATGACGTTGCCGCGCATGACGAAGTCTTTGAATCCCTTGAGCACTGAAGGTCTCCCTCGTGTCTGCCCCCGAACCGGGATCGGGCGTCGCGACGAGCCTACTGCGGCAGGGGGTCCGGCTGCCTGATGGCCACGACGAAGCTCTGGCCGGCGTCGAGGGCGCTGAGTCCCCGCGCGACCCGCGCGGCATCGTCGGGCCCGAGCGACAAGGTGACCTGCGGCGGATGCGAGCTCCCCAGTGCGCCAGCCTCGCTCGCCTCGCGAACCGCGAGCACGACGACGTCGGAGGCGGCCCGTTCGCCCGTGCCCGTGGCATAGAGGTCGACCCGGGCGCCCGGACGCGCTCCCGCTCCGGTCGCGTCGACGACCGGCACCGTGAGGGCCACGTGGTCGGTGGGCTGGCCGGCGAGGACCGAACCGCCTAGGAGCCGGCCGGGGGTCACGACCTCGCGGGCGAGCAGCGGGCCGGCGGCGGTCGAGCCCACGACGGCGGCCGCGTCGTCGGCCGCGCCCTCCGG
>JAEWFB010000128.1 GCA_023389095.1 Actinomycetes bacterium | reverse complement strand
GAGCAGGAGGGTGAGGACGGCGAACGTCGCCGCGGCGAGGCGGGCTGCCGGCCGGGCCCGCCCGAGCGTCGGTCCCCGGACCACGACGACGAGCACGACCGCAGCGAGGAGGGTGAGGAGAGCGGCGACGGCCACCGCCGGCTGCGAGGCGGTGAGCCCCCAGAACGCGACGACGGGCCACGCGACGACGACGGGGACGAGCAGTCGCACGTCGAGCAGCCCGGCCGTCCGCGGCCCCCGGTGCCGCGACGCCGTGCCTCTCGCGCCGCCGCCGCTCACAGCGTCACCTTGGGGCGCAGCTGCGCCATGAGCTTGTCGCCGATGCCGCTCACCTCACCGAGCTCGTCGACCGACGTGAACCGGCCGTGCTCAGTACGCCAGTCGAGGATGCGCTGCGCGAGCACCGGGCCGACGCCGGGCAGGCTGTCGAGCGCGGCCAGGTCGGCGGTGTTGAGGCTGACCGAGCCACCTCCCGGGCCACCGACGCCGGCGGAGGCCCCGGGAGGAGCGCCGCCCGCTGCGGGCACCACCTCCCCCGGCTTGGGCACGTGCACCTGCTCGCCGTCGACGACGAGCCGCGCGAGGTTGAGGGCCGAGAGGTCCGCGCCGCGACGAGCCCCGCCGGCGGCCTCGATCGCGTCCGCGACACGCGCCCCGGACGGCAGGCGCACGAGACCCGGCCGGGCGACCTGCCCCACGACGTGCACGACCAGTGACGTCGCGCCGGCCGACGCCCCGACCCCGGACGACGCTGGGGACGGAGACGCCGAGACCGGCGCCGGGGTGCCGGAGGCCGCGACGACCGACACGCCGCGGGCGGGCAGGTCCACCGGGCCGGCCGCCGACCGCTCGGCCCACAGCACCCGCACGACGAAGGCGCACCCCACGGCGACGACGAGGGCCAGCAACGACACGACGGCCGTCGTCGACACGCTGCGCCGACCGGACCGGACCTCGTCCGGCACGGTGAGCAGCCCCGGGCGGCGGGCCCGGCGCAGGTCGGCGTCGAGCCGACGGGTGTGCTCGTCGGCCTCCGACCCGTCCGTCGCGCCGAGCAGGTCGACGACGCCCGACAGCCCGACCCGCTCGAGGCGATCACGCACCCGGGCGCCGGGACTGCCGTCGGCAGCGCCGAGGGAAAGGTCCTCGTCCTCGTCGTCCTCGTCGTCCTCGACGTCCTCGTCGTCCTCGACGTCCTCGACGACCTCGACGACCTCGACGTCGACGCCGGTGCCCTCCGACCGACCCGGCGGCTCGGGCACCCACCCGGGCGTGGCGCGTTCGCCGGCGAGGATCGCGGCCACCCGGCCGAGGTCGGTGGGGCGGCGCGGTCGTCGAGGCATGCCGGCACGCTAGGAACGCCGGGCCACCCGTGTCGTGTCCCTGTCACGTGGCTGGGGACGACACGCCTCCCGCCTCAGGGGGTGTGGACGAACCCCGCGCCGACGCTCCGACGACGAGCCAAAACGAGCCCGACGAGCCCGAGGAGCCACGTGCCGAGACACCGGGCGCGCCGATTCCCGCGGCGGCAGCGCCGTGGTCCAGACTGCTCCAATGGCCCGGCACATCTTGACCCTGACCTGCGAGGACCGACCCGGCATCGTCGCGGCCGTCTCGGCGGCCCTGCTCGCGGCCCGGGCGAACATCGTCGAGAACCAGCAGTTCTCCGACGAGGACACCAACCTCTTCTTCATGCGCACCGTGTTCGACGCCGACGCCTCCGACGTCGGGCGGGTCCTCGACACCATCCGCGAGAGCCCGGCCGTGGTCTCCCAGCACCTCGCCGTCCGGCCGGAGGCCGAGCGCTGCCGCACCGTCATCCTCGTCAGCAAGTTCGACCACTGCCTGCTCGACCTGCTGCACCGCTGGAAGTCCGGCGACCTGCCGATCGACATCGTCGGAGTCGTGTCCAACCACGAGGACTGCCGCGGGCTGGTCGAGTACTTCGGGCTGCCGTTCACGCTCATCCCGGTCACCCCCGACACCAAGGCCGACGCCGAGGCCGAGCTGCTGCGCATCGTCGACGCGGGCGACGTCGGGCTCGTCGTGCTCGCCCGCTACATGCAGATCCTCAGCGACGGCCTGTGCCGCGCGCTCGAGGGCCGCGCCATCAACATCCACCACTCCTTCCTGCCGGGCTTCAAGGGCGCCAAGCCCTACCACCAGGCCCACGACCGCGGCGTCAAGCTGATCGGCGCCTCGGCCCACTACGTCACGGCCGACCTCGACGAGGGACCGATCATCGAGCAGGACGTCGTCCGCGTCACCCACGCCGAGTCGCCGCAGCGGCTCGTCGCCATCGGCCGCGACGTCGAGCGGCGCGTCCTGTCCCGGGCCGTCCGCGACCACGCCGAGTCGCGCGTCTTCCTCTCCGGGCGCCGCACCATCGTCTTCTGACCGACCCCGGCAGGCCGTGCTGACACCCCGCCGGACGCCGCCGCACCCACCCACAGGGTCCTGACAGCCAGTCCATGCCGACCTTTGAGTCGGCGCTCCTACCGTCACGCCGAAAACACCTCTCAGACGGATGGATCGGATGGTGCACGGTGGCCAGGTCTCGCCATGACGGCAGTCCTCGAGTGTGGTACCGGAGCAGGGCTGTCGTGGTGCTGGCCGCGGTCCTCCTCGTCGTCGGCGCAGGCGGCGCCTGGGCCCTGACGCACCGGTCGACCGACCCCACGACGACGCGCACCCGCACCGTCACGGCGTCCCTGACGACGCTCCAGCAGACGGTCACCGCCTCGGGCACCATCGAGCCGGCGCAGCAGGCCGACCTCGCGTTCGGCAGCGCCGGGACGGTGACGACCCTCTCGGCAGCGGTGGGGCAGAAGGTCACGTCGGGTGAGCGGCTCGCGACGATCGACGACACGACGCTGCGCAGCCAGGTCGACCTCGCCTCGGCGCAGGTGACGCAGGCACAGACGCAGGTCGACGCCAGCGCCACGGGTACGGCGGCCCAGATCGCTTCGGCCCAGGCCCAGCTCGCCTCCGCGCAGGCCCGCCTGACCCAGGCCCAGCAGTCGCTCGCCGGCGCGACCCTGACGGCGCCGTTCGACGGGGTGGTGGCCGCGGTCGACGTGCAGGTCGGCTCGCGGGTCAGCGGATCCGGCTCCGGCAGCGGCGGTTCCGGAGGGTCGGGAGGCACCGGAGGCTCCGGGGGCTCGGGTGGCTCGGCGTCCAGCTCGGGCGGCTCCTCGGGCGGGTCGTCGGGCGGGACCGGCACGACCGTGCTCACCGTCATCTCGACCTCCTCGTGGCTCGTGACGACGTCGGTGACCAACGCCGACCTGCCCAACGTCAAGGCCGGGCTGCAGGCCCAGGTGACCCCGACCGGCGCGGGCCAGCCGCTCTTCGGGACCGTGAAGTCGGTCGGCATCATCGCGTCGTCGGGCTCGAGCGGGGCGGCGGAGTTCCCCGTGACGATCGCCCTGACCGGACACCCGACCGGCGTCTATGCCGGCACGACGGCCTCGGTGTCGATCATCGTGCGGCAGCTGCAGAACGTCCTCGTCGTCCCGACGCTCGCCGTGCGCACCGAGAACGGGTCGACGGTCGTGTCCCTCGTCCGCGGCGACTCCACCGTGACGACGCCGGTGACGGTCGGGCAGGTGTTCGGCGCCCAGACCCAGGTCACCAAGGGCCTGTCCGACGGCGACCAGGTCGTCATCGACCTCAGCACCCTCCAGCGAGGGACCACCGGCGGCGGCACGACCCCGACCGGAACGGGCGGACGCGGCGGGTTCGGTGGGCTCGGTGGCGGCGGGTTCGGCGGTGGCGGCTTCGGCGGTGGCGGCGGCGGCTTCGGCGGAGGCGGCGGAGGCGGGGGCGGCGGCCAGGGCCGCGGGACCGGGCAGGGCGGGTGACGTCATGACCTCCCCCGTGCCCGTCCTCCCGGTCCCCGTCCTCCCGGCCCTGCCGATCCTCGACCTCGCCGACGTCCGAAAGACCTACGCCACCGGCAGCGTCGCCGTGGACGCGCTGCGCGGGGTGACGCTGTCCGTCGACGCCGGTGAGTACGTCGCCGTCATGGGTCCCTCCGGCTCGGGCAAGTCGACGCTCATGCACATCCTCGGCTGCCTCGACGTGCCGACGACCGGCACCTACCACCTCGCCGGCGAGGACGTCAGCACGATGGGCGAGCGCCAGCTCGCGGACGTGCGCAACCGGCGGATCGGCTTCGTGTTCCAGCAGTTCAACCTCCTGCCCACGCTGAGCGCGTGGCGCAACGTCGAGCTGCCGCTGACGTACGCCGGGGTGGCCCGCGAGGAGCGGCGGCGACGTGCCGTCGAGGCCCTGACCCGCGTCGGGCTGGCTGACCGCGTCGACCACCGCCCCGGCGAGCTGAGCGGCGGGCAGCAGCAGCGGGTCTCGGTGGCCCGTGCCCTCGTCACCGACCCCGACCTCATCCTCGCCGACGAGCCGACCGGAAACCTCGACTCGACGTCGACGAACGAGGTGCTCGGCCTCTTCCAGGCGCTGCACGCGCAGGGCCGCACCATCGTGCTCATCACCCACGAGTCCGACGTCGCGGCCCGCGCCGCCCGCATCGTGCACGTCTTCGACGGCCGGATCGTCGCGGACGGTGCGGCCTCCGACGCGACCGGCGCCCTCCCCCTGGGAGGCGCGCGATGACGTGGGTCGAGACCGCCCGCACGGCGTTCGACGCGATCCGCACCCGGAGGATGCGTTCGGCTCTCACCGTCCTCGGCATGCTCATCGGCATCGCCGCGGTCATCCTCACGGTCGGCCTCGGCCAGGGCGCGCAGGCCCAGGTGGCCAGCCAGATCAACGCGCTCGGCTCGAACCTGCTCATCGTCACCCCGGGCAGCGCCACCCAGACCGGCGGCCTGCGCGGGGGACGCGGCACCGCGACCACCCTGACGGGCGCCGACGCGGCCATGCTCGCGGACCGGACCGTGGCGCCCGACGTCGCCTCCGTGGCGCCGGTGTCGACCTCGACCCAGAGCGTCCTCGCCGACGGCACGAACTGGACGACGAGCATCGTCGGGACGAGCCCGTCGTGGCTCGGGGTGCGAGCCCGGTCGGTGCAGATGGGCCGGTTCTTCACCCAGCCCGAGCTCGAGTCCGCGGGACGGGTGGCCGTCATCGGCTCGACGACGGCCGCACAGCTCTGGGGCGGGAGGTCGCCCGTCGGCCAGACCATGAGCGTCGGCGGTCTGCAGCTGACCGTCATCGGCGTGCTCAACACCGCCGGGTCGACCGTCGGGGGCGACCAGGACGACCAGGTGGTCATGCCGGCCACGACGTACGCGCAGGCCTTCGGGGGCGGCAGCCCGGCCGTGTCGACGATCTACGTCGAGGCCACCGGGCAGGACGCCCTGTCGGCCGCCTACCAGGAGACGCAGAACGCGCTGCTCACCGCCCACGGCGTCACGGCCGACACCGCGGACGTCACGGTGAGCAGCCAGGCCTCCCTCGTGCAGACCGCCACGACGACTGCACACGTGCTCACGGTGCTGCTCGGCGGCATCGCCGCCATCTCGCTGCTCGTCGGCGGCATCGGCGTCATGAACATCATGCTCGTGTCGGTCACCGAGCGGATCCGCGAGATCGGGCTGCGCAAGGCGCTCGGTGCGACGCCGCGCGTCATCCTGCGCCAGTTCCTCGTCGAGGCCAGCCTGCTCGGCCTCGTCGGCGGGGTCCTCGGTCTCGGTCTCGGCCTCGTCGGCGCGGCCGTGCTGCCGCACGCGATCGGCCAGCCCGTCGCGGTGTCCGTCGAGGCGGCGGCCGCCGCCCTGCTCGTCTCCCTCGTCATCGGCGTCGCGGCCGGGGTGTACCCGGCCAACCGCGCCGCCCGTCTCGCCCCCATCGACGCGCTCCGCAGCGAGTGACGTCCCGTCCGAATCGAGTGACACCGTGATGCACACCCAGCCCTCCCCTCGTCGCCGCGTCGCCGTGCCGGCCCTCGCCCTGGCGGCCGCGCTCGGCCTCGCGGCGTGCGGCCCCGGGGCCACGGCCGCCTCGCAGTCCGGGGGCGGCACGGCGGCGTCCACCGGACGCACCGGCGGATCCGGCGGCGCAACCGGCTCTGGCCGTGGGTTCCCCGGCGTCGCAGGCCTCGTCGCCGACGTCACCGGCAGCACGGCCCAGGTGCAGAGCGCGACGGCGCAGACGGCGGTGAGCTGGACCCGCACCACGCGGTTCACGAGCCTGACGCCGACGACGGCGTCGGCCGTGCACGTCGGCGACTGCGTCACGGCCCGGCCCGCGTTCACCGGCCGGCCCACGGACACGGCCACCGGAACACCGACGCCCACCGCGACCCCTGGCACGGCGCCGACCGTCGCCGCCGCCACGGTCGAGCTCTTCCCCGCGACCTCTGGGAAGTGCGTGCCCACCGGACTGGGT
>JAEWFB010000336.1 GCA_023389095.1 Actinomycetes bacterium | reverse complement strand
AGGCCGGCCTTGGCCCGGGTGTCCGCGGAACGCCGGGTCACGTCGACGCCGTCGAAGGTCACGGCGCCCTCGACGTGCCGGTGCAGGCCCATGACCGAGCGCAGCAGGGTCGTCTTGCCGGCCCCGTTGCGGCCGACGAGCGTGACGACCTCACCGACCCCGACGCCGACGGAGACCTCGCGCAGGACGCGGGCCTCGCCGTACCAGGCGGAGAGGCCGGCGACCTCGAGCACGGGCGTGGGGTCGGTGCCGGCGCGGTCGGTGGTGGCGACGGCCGCGGGGGCGGCGTCGGTCGCGACGGGCTCACTCATGGGACGCTCCGAGGTAGGCCGAGATGACACGCTCGTCGGTGCGGACCTCGTCGTAGGGGCCCTCGGCGAGCACCTGACCCGCCTGGAGCACCGTGACGCGGTCGGCCAAGGACCCGACGACGTGCATGTTGTGGTCGACGAACACGACCGTGCGCCCGACGGCGAGGGACTTGACGAGGGCGATGGTGCGGTCGACGTCCTCGATCCCCATACCGGCGGTCGGTTCGTCGAGCAGCAGCAGCTTGGGGTCGAGGGCCAGGGCGATGGCCAGCTCGAGGGCCCGCTTCTGGCCGTAGGCGAGCGACGAGGCGGGTGCCCCGGCGCGGTCGGCGAGCCCGACCTGCTCGAGCAGGGCCATCGCGCGGTCGCCGAAGGTGGCCATCCGCTTGACCGATCGCCACCACTGCTTGCCCATCCCCGTCGGGCTGGCGAGGGCGAGCTCGAGGTGCTCCCGCAGCGTCATCTGCTCGAAGAGGCTCGTGATCTGGAAGGAGCGGGCGATGCCGAGCGGGGCGATCTGCTCGGGAGCCTTGCCGGTGACGTCCTGACCGTCGAAGAGGACGGTGCCCGACGTCGGGGTGAGGAACCCGGTGAGCAGGTTGAACAGGGTCGTCTTGCCGGCGCCGTTGGGCCCGACGAGCGCGTGGACCGTGCCCTGCGCGACCGACAGGTCGACGTTCGAGACCGCCGTGAACCCGCGGAACTCCTTGGTCAGGGCTCGGGTCTCGAGCAACGGGGTACCCGTCAAGACCTGCACCTCCTCGTGCGTTGCGCTCACCTGGTGTCGACCGTCCGGGCCGACCGGGTCCCTCCCGGACATCGGTCCGTCGTGGACCGGGGAGGCTTCGGGAAAGCCTAGGAGGGCTACTGGTCGAAAGGACGGTGGGCACCCACACACCTGTCCCGGTTGTGTGGGTGCCGCACACATGAGGGAGCGTTGACGGCCTGCTTTCACCAACACCCACAGCAACGGACACCGACGTACGTCACCGTCGGGCGTCCGCAGCTCAGGCGACGTCGAGGAGAAGCACCTCGAGGTGGCGCTCGAGCGCACTGAAGAGGTCCGGCCTGTGGCCGGGGACGAGCGGGGGCGCGAGCGACTCGTACGCGTGCCCGGTCGGTGTGGTGGCGACGACCCGATGGGGCCCGGCGCGCTGGCCCGGGGCCGGGGCTGGGCCTGCGACGGCACGCCACCCGGGCAGCTGCTTCGTGTGGTTGCACCGCACACACAGGCCCTGGCCGTTGTCCGCGCTCGTCGAGCCCCCCGAGGCGTGCTCCTCGACGTGGTCGAGGTGACGGACCGGCGCATCGCACCAGGGAGTGCGGCAGACCGTGCCGTCGCGGACGATGAGGAACCGGCGCAGCCCACCGTCGAACGTGCGGCGGCTGGAGTCCATCGCGACGAGGTCGGAGGCCGTGGCGTCCGCATAGAGGCGACGCACCCAGACCTGCGCCCGGGTGCCGAGGGCGCCGTCGTCACCCGGAGCCCGCCCCTCCTGCCTCGACGCAGCGGGGACGAGCAGCCGACGCGCCCAGGCGGCTGGGACGGAGCCGTACCCTGCGAGCTGTGCGGGAACATCGTCACCGCCGAAGAGGGCACGGTCGGTCATGACGAGCTGCACCTCGATCGAGACGTCTTCGGCCCGCTTCTGCCCGGTGACGCGGACCACGAGCTCGTCGGCCATGACCTGTCCCTTGGTCCGTGCGTCGCCACCTGCCCGGGCGGAGTCTGCCGCCGCGGTCAGCGCCGCGTGGGCCGCGACCGCCTGGGCCACGGGCAGCAGTGCCGTCACGTAGGCCATGGTGTCTGGGGCGGGACGGATCGTGACCCGCCGATCAGCCTGCGCCTGAGCGCTTCTCGCAAGCACCGACGCCGGCTCGACGCGGTACGCGGCCGCACGGACACGTCGCGCGAGCTCACGGTCACCGAGCAAGCCGAGCTCGTCGCCGAGGCGGCCCACCTCGGCGTCGACCTGACGACGCTGGCCCTCGTCGAGGCCCTCGGTCTCACGGGCGACGATCGAGGCCCGCCACTCGCTGAGGTCCCCGCGCTCGAGCGCCGCGAACGTCTCCGGCATCTCCCGGAGCAGCCGCAGGGCGAGACGGACGTGGTGACTGCCGCGCGCCGGCGACTCACGGCGCGCGAGGGCGACCTGCCCGGCCACGCTCCTGAGCGACTCGCGCCGCACGCCGCGCCGCGCCGGACGCGTGGGGGCCGCCCTGCGTTCGGCGGCATCCTGGGTGACCGACGCCTGGCGCGCCTCGTCGCGCGCCGCACGCCATCCCTCGAAGTCCCCGACGGCAGAACACTCCCGGGCGCGCTCGCGCCACTGCTGCGCCACCTCGGCCTGCGACTCGACGAAGGCGACCGTGACGCGTGCCTGCGCTGCCGCCACCGCAGCCTTGATCCGCTCTAGCGCCGCGAGCTGGTCGACGCGGTCGGCATCGCTGCCCGCGCCGTCGACGGCGCGCAATGCCTCGACGAGGGACTCGAGCCCCTCCGC
>JAEWFB010000331.1 GCA_023389095.1 Actinomycetes bacterium | reverse complement strand
GGGAAGTGGAAGCACATCTGGCACTCGGGCGCCGCGTCGGTGCCGAAGTAGTCGACGACCTCGGCCGGGGGCTGGTTGGCCTCGGCGAGCAGGATGCGGCCCGGGTACTCGGTGTCGACCATCGTGCGCAGCGTGGCGAGGAACTCGTGGGTCCTCGGCAGGTTCTCGCAGTTGGTGCCCTCCTCCTCGAAGAGGTAGGGCACGGCGTCGAGCCGGAAGCCGTCGATGCCGAGGTCCATCCAGAAGCGCACGACGTCGAACATCGCCTCCTGGACGGCCTCGTTCTCGAAGTTGAGGTCGGGCTGGTGGCTGAAGAACCGGTGCCAGAAGAACTGCCGGCGCACCGGGTCGAAGGTCCAGTTCGACACCTCGGTGTCGACGAAGATGATGCGGGCGTCGTCGTAGCCCTCGTCGGTGTCGGACCACACGTAGTAGTCGCCGTACGGGCCGTCCGGCTCGGCGCGGCTGGCCTGGAACCACGGGTGCTGGTCGCTCGTGTGGTTCATGACGAGGTCGGTGACGATGCGGATGCCGCGGGCGTGCGCCTGGGAGACGAGCTCGGTGAACTCCGGCAGCGTGCCGAACTCCGGGAGCACGGCCTTGTAGTCGGCGATGTCGTAGCCGCCGTCGCGCAGCGGCGAGGCGTAGAAGGGTGGCAGCCACAGGCAGTCGACGCCCAGCCACTGGAGGTAGTCGAGGCGCTGGATCAACCCGCTGAAGTCTCCGGCGCCGACGCCCTTGCTGTCGGAGAAGGCGCGCACGAGGACCTCGTAGAACACCGCTTTGCGAAACCACTGCGGGTCGTGCTTCAGCCCCGGTTGGGAGAGGTTGAGTCCCTGCATGTGGTCAGTGGCTCCTCACGCTGATGATGTGGACGGGTTCCGAGTCGGGGCCGAGGCGGACCCAGTTGTCCTGCCGCCACTGCCACGTCTGGTTGGTGATGTGGTCGTGCGCGTCGAACGTCGACCACGACGCCATACCCATCGCCCCGAGGTCGAGGTGCACCCACGTCTCACGAGTCGCGTGCGGGTCGAGGTTGGCCACGACGAGCACCGTGTCGCGCTGACCCGTCGCGCGGTCGACGCGGGTCTTGCTGAAGACGAGCACGAAGTCGTCGTCGGCGGAGTGGAAGTGCAGGTTGCGCAGCCACCGCAGCGCCGGGTGCCAGCCGCGGATGTCGTTGAGCCGTTTGAGGTACCAGGCGAGGGAGCGGTGCTCGAGCGGGCCGCCGGGCTCGTACAGGTACCACTGGCGGTCCTTGTACTCGTACTTCTCGTTGTCGATCTGCTCCTCGGCGCCCGGGCGCGCCACGTGCTCCATCAGCTCGTAGCCGGCGTAGATGCCGTAGGTCGGCACCAGCGTCGCCGCCAGGGCCGCGCGCAGCTTCCAGGCGGTCGGGCCGCCGTACTGCATGTAGGGCGTCAGGATGTCGTGGGTCGTGGGCCAGAACGCCGGGCGCATGTAGGCCGCACCGGTGTCGTCGGAGGCCAGCTCGCGGCCGTACTCCTCGAGCTCCCACCGCTCGTTGCGCCACGCGTAGTAGGTATAGCTCTGCTGGAAGCCGGCCTTGGCCAGCTCGTGCATCATCGCCGGCTTGGTGAAGGCCTCCGACAGCCAGATGGTCTCGGGGTGCTCCTTGGCGACGTCGGCGATGAGCCACTGCCAGAAGCGGACCGGCTTGGTGTGCGGGTTGTCGACGCGGAAGATCCGCACGCCGTGGTCGAGCCACACCTGGATGACCCGGCGCACCTCGGCGTACGCCGAGGCGGGGTCGTTGTCGAAGTTGAGCGGGTAGATGTCCTGGTACTTCTTCGGCGGGTTCTCGGCGTAGGCGATGGTGCCGTCGGCCCGCGTCGTGAACAGCTCCGGGTGGGTCTGCACCCAGGGGTGGTCGGGCGAGGCCTGCAGCGCGATGTCGAGCGCCACCTCGAGGCCGACGCGTCGGGCCTCGGCGACGAACGCGTCGAAGTCCTCGAACGTGCCGAGGTCGGGGTGGATCGCGTCGTGACCGCCGTCGGGCGAGCCGATGGCGTACGGGGACCCGGGGTCGCCCGGCTCGGCGGTCAGGGTGTTGTTGCGTCCCTTGCGTGCCGTCGTGCCGATGGGGTGGACCGGCGTCAGGTAGACCACGTCGAAGCCCATCTCGGCGATGGCTGGGAGCCGGAGGGCGGCGGTGCGGAACGTGCCCGACACCCACTCGCCGGTCTTCTCGTCGCGGCGGGCACCCTCGGACCTGGGGAAGATCTCGTACCAGGCACCGAACAGGGCCAGCTCGCGCTCGACGTGCAGGGCGTAGGACGGCGAGGGCGAGACGAGCTCGCGCAGCGGCATCATCGCGGCCAGGCCGGTGATCTCCGGGGAGGTGGCCGCCCCGAAGCGGTGCGCCGCCGGGCTGCGGGTGTCGGCGAGGGCGAGCGCGCCCTTGTCGATCTCCGACGCGTCGACCCCCTGGCCGCGCACCGCCTCGGCGAAGCGCTCGAGCACCTTGACGCCCTCGGCGCACATGAGGTCCTCGTCGACGCCGGCGGCGATCTTGATGCCGGCGTCGTGGACCCATGTGGCGTACGGGTCGGACCAGCCCTCGACGCGGTAGGTCCACCACCCCTCGCGGTGGGCGACGACGGGTGCCGACCACTCGGAGGTGCCCGGGTTGTCGCAGTGCATCGCGAAGTAGTGGTCGTGCCCGTCGGGGTCGGTGAGCACCGCGGTGGCGTTGACGGCGTCGTGGCCCTCGCGGAAGACCCTGGCGCGCACGACGAACTCCTCGTCGACGACCGACTTGGCCGGGCGGGTCCCGCCGTCGACGAGGGGACGCACGTCGCTGACGGGGATGCGCCCGATCGGGAGCGCGTCGCCGGGGTAGCCCGCGACGGTGGGGGCCTCGCTCGCCGGGTGCTCGGGCGCCAGCGTCGACGCGCCGGCCGACGTGTCGTCGACGAAGGCGGCGTCGGCCGCCGGGTGCGAGTCGTCGGCGCCCGCCGGGGCGGAGGCGTCCGAGGGCCGGGCGGCGTCCCGGGACACCGTGGTCACCGGGGTCGGATCGGGGCGGCTCGCGGGGGACACCTGCGAGCGGGGTCGTGCGGGCTTGCTGGAACGGGACTTCTTCGCTGAGCCAGTCACGGGATCGACCGTATCGAAGTTGCGCCCGTCCCGACACGGGCGCGCTCCGGGACGGGCGCCCGTCCCGGAGCGTGGGAGCGAATCGGGACGATTCGGGCCCGGGGGATGAAACCCGGCTGCAAGTGTTGCAAGAACACGTCAGTCGGACCCCTATGCTGGCTCCTCGTGAAGGCCATCCGTCGCTTCAGCGTCCGCACCGTCCTGCCCACCCGGATCGAGGGTCTCGGCGTCCTCGCCAGCAACCTCCGGTGGTCCTGGCACCCGCCGACGCGTGACCT
>JAEWFB010000315.1 GCA_023389095.1 Actinomycetes bacterium | reverse complement strand
CATCCAGGGGGTTGCTCGCCCTCACCGTGGCGCCGGCGGCGGCTAGTGACTCGGCGAACGGCTCTGCGGCGAGGACCACCTCGCCTCGAGTTGCGTTGGCGACGTTCGACGCCTCCCGGTCCGCCTGCTGGGTGGCGGGCAGCCGGGTGGCGATGAGCAGCGCTACAACGACCGTGCCCAGCAGGCCGATGCCGACCGACAGCAGGGCCCGACGCCGGGGCCAGAGCGTGGGTCCTTCGCGCAGCGAGGGGCCCCTGCCGGTCGAGCCGAGGGCCGCCGCCTCCACGAGAAGCAGGAGCAGCCACACCCCGTGCCGGGCCGCCGACACGGTGGCAGCCGCCATCCCGAGCAGGGCGACGTACTCCCACACGGGCCGCCGGCGACGGACTGCCATGACCGTGAGGCCGAGCGCGGCGACGACGAGGAGGAGGTCGAACGGGTTGGACAGGCTCAACCGGCTCCACATGCCGGAGTCGTCGCTCGTCGCTGCACCGCCGAACACGCCGAGGTAGTAGCTCGGCGCCCTGGAGAGCCCCGGGTTGAGACAGGTCGCCACCAGTGCGGAAACCCCCACCGCCACTGCGGTCCACGGCGTCTGCCGCAGTCGCGAGAAGGCCAGATAGCACCCGAGTGTCGCCACGCCGACGAGCACGGCGCCGTGGAGGTTGCCCCACAGGGCGATGAGTGGCACCGCCCACCACAGCCGCCGGTCGGGGTGCGCTTGCTGTTGCCGGAGAAGGGCGATCAGCAAGGCGTATGGGACGAGCGACAGCAGCTGTGCCCTGGCGATCAGCAACGGGGCTGCGGCGCCGACCGCCACCAAGGCGATGGCGCCTGCGGTGCGCACGCCTTCTGCGCCCCGTGCGAGCGCCCCAGAGGCGATGATGCCCAAGGTCCAGACCACGGCCACCAGCTGAGCGATGACGATGCCGATGCTCCCTGCTCGGAACGCGAGCGAAAACACCAGCTGCCCAAGAACGGTGGTGTTGACCCAGTCGTGCGTTGGCGCGGCGGCAAACGGAACCCCTTGAGGCACGCGGCCACTCGACCAGATGTGGTCGCCCAAAGCGCTGAGCCACAGGGCGTCTGATCCGACGACGGCCAACCGGGCGACTGCCAGTGCCACCACGACAAGGATGCAGAGCACGGGGAAGGGGACTGCGCGGCGCCTCCCGAGGTGCGTGACTGCTCGAGGTGCCGTCATGAGCGACCGTCGGCACCACGTCGCTGCGTGCGGTGCCACACCAGCACACCCAGCATGAGCAGGACGGCCCCGAGGAGGTACGCGTACGCGAGCACGACCTGGACCGCCGAGAGGTGACCCGTCTGCGGCACGAGCCACATGGGAGCCACGTAGAACAGGACGAGCACGAGCGCCGTCGCGACGAACTGCCTTGCAGCCACGAGGAGCCCGAGGGTTGGAACCACCCAGACCCAGTGGTGGGTCCACGAGATGGGGGAGAGCAGCAGCGTCGCACCCGCGATGGTCATCGCCACCGCAGGCCAACGGCCTCGGCGCGCCAGTACCACCGCGCTGGCCACGGCGACGGCACCACCGACGCCCAGGGCCACCCAGAGCGTTGCGCCGGACGAGTGGCCCGTGGTGCGCGCTACGAAGGAGGTGAGTGACTGGTTGACGGGTGTGAACGCGAGGTCGCCGAAGCGGTCGAGCTTGTCGAACCCGCCGAGCCAGTAGCGACGTGACGACTCCGGGGATGCGAGCCAGCCGACGGCCACGGTGGCGAGCCCCGTGCCGGCGGCTCGGCCTGCCGACTTCCAGTCGCGCCGCAGCACGAAGAAGAGGACGAAGAGTGCCGGGGTCAGCTTGATGCCCGCCGCGATGCCGATGAGTACTCCGCGGAGGCGCGGCGGCACGAGAAAGAGATCCGCGAGCACCAGTGCCATCAGGATGATCCCGATCTGGCCGAGCACGAGGGTGCGCACCACCGGCTCGAGGGCGAGTCCAGCCGCGGCAACGAGAAGCGCTGTGCCCCAAGAGAGTTGGGCTGCGCGTCGGATCGCGATGATGCACACGGCGTAGGCGATGACGGTGGCTGCGGTGAAGGCCACCTTGGCGACGGGGAGACCCAGGAGGACCAGCGGCACGAAGGCGGCGCCGGCGAACGGCGGGTAGTTGAAGGCCAGGACGCCGGGCCGCGGGGCGTACAGGTCGACACCCTCGCGGACGGACACGCCGCCGTAGAAGAAGTCGGTGAGGTCGACGAAGTTCCAGCTGCCTGTCGGCATCCAACGCAGGTACAGGGCGCCGGCCACGAGCATCCACCCGATGACCAGGCGGAAGGCCCGGGGACCGACCGCGGTGCGCGGGGTCGGCGTCGTGACGTCCGTCGACATCCGTGTCTCCCATGCTCGGTCAGTCGTCGAGGCCGATCCCCGACGGGCCCAACGGTGCCACCAGACGACAGTCGATTGGCGAAGTTTGGGTGCCTGTTGCCAACTTCAAGCATTTTCGAGACACGCCGTCAAGCGCCACCTAATCTCTCATCAGCGGGGGGCACATCGGGTGGCCCTGCATCACGGGAGGAACCCTTAGCTATGACCAAGATCGCTGCCAAGGTCCAGTCCAAGCTCCACCAGGAGCGCGGCGCGACCGCTGTCGAGTACGGCCTCATGGTGGCCCTGATCGCCGTCGTGATCATCGTGGCCGTCCAGCTCCTCGGCAACAACCTGTCGACGACGTTCAACAACGTCGCCCAGAAGGTCTGAGCATCCAGCCCGGGCGCGAGACCGAGCCTTCGGTTTCGCGCCCGTGCGTTGTTCGTGGGCGGGGCCACGAGTTCTCACTACTCACGAAGCCAGACCTCGTCAGGGGTCACCGTCAGGAGGTCCATCGCATGACCAAGCTTGTTGCCAAGGTCCAGAGCCGCATCGCGTCCGAGCGTGGCGCCACCGCCGTCGAGTACGGCCTCATGGTGGCCCTGATCGCAGTCGTGATCATCGTCGCGGTCCAGCTTCTGGGCAACAACCTGTCGACGACGTTCAACAACGTCGCGGTGCAGATCTGATCGATTCGGGTCCGAGCCGGGGGGCAAGGGACCAAAGAAGCATCATCATGGGGAGGGCGATCTGGTATGGCCAGAAGTGAACGCGGCGCGTCAGCCGTGGAGTTCGCGATCGTCCTCCCCGTGCTGTTCCTCGTCCTGGGCGGCATCATCGACTTCGGTCGATACTTCTTCTTCCAGATCCAGATGGCGAACGCAGCACGCGAAGGTGCGAGAGCCGCGATCTCCTTCCAGGCCCCGCCCGATCCCACGGCTTCGATCAACGCCCGCGTGATGGCGGCCGTTGGTGGTGTGCCAAATGCGTCCTTGGTCACGCCGGTGACGGTGTGTTCCTCTGGCACGGCCAGTTACGCCACCGTCGTCGTCCAGGCGCCGTTCACGTGGACGATCCTGGGCCCCGCCATGAAGATGGTCGGCGTGGGATCGTGGGCCACCCCAAGCGCAGTTTCGACGGGAGTCATGAGATGCCCGGGCTGAGAATTCCACTGCCGAACAGGGCCGCGCGTGACCGAGGCGCCACGACGGTCATGGTGGCGATCTTCGTTCCAATCGTGTTCATAGCGACGCTGGCCCTCACGGTGGACTACGGCGGCATGATGTTCGAGAGGCGGCAGCTTCAGAACGCCGCCGACGCGTCCGCGCTGGCGTTTGCGCGAATGTGTTCGAAGTCTTCGGCCACCTGCGACCCGAGTTTGGCCGGCACGACCACGGCCCTGGCGCCACTGCTTTCGGGCAACAGTGCAGACGGGCTCTCGCAGCTCAACAAGACGGCGGCGATGCCGTATGGCATCTGCGGACGGCTGACGGGCGGCACCAACATCGTCGACTGCCCCTCTGCAAGCAGCGCGGTTGCTATCGGAGACCTGTCGCAGTGTCTGCCTCTTCCCACATGGCTCACGACTGGGTCTGGGGCGTCGGCAGCGTATGTGGAGGTCTACACGAAGACACTCGTTGCCGCTGGAGCCTCACCTGGTACGTCCATTCTGCCCTCCTTCTTCTCCCAAGCGCTTCCCGGGTCGCCTGGGTCGAACACGACTGAGACGGTGTGTTCTCGTGCAGCCTGGGGTGCTTTGGGCTCTACTCCGCCGACCATGCCGTTCGTGATCGGACAGTGCAACTGGGATAACGCCACGAGCAACGGCACGTCGTATGCGCCATCCGGTGCGGCAACCTCCGCCAACGCCTCGCCACTCGTCAGCGTGCCGACAGCTCTTCGCTCGTACATCACCACGATCTTCGGTCACGTCAACGGTAGTGAGACCTCAGTCCTTCAGAGCAAGATCTGCCTCCCCGACCTGAGCTCACCTCCCTCCGGCTCGTACACGCCAGGTGGATTCGGCTGGGTCAAGACCTGTGCGGACCTCGGCGCCGCCGCTCCGGCATCGTGTACCGGTGCCCCACCTTGCACTGCTGTATTCAGCGACACGGGCACTGTGGGGGCTAGTCCGGGAGCCTCGCCGTCGAGCGGCTGTTCGGACGCGAACCTGGCCAGCTACGTCGGAACCGAGGTCTATGTTCCGGTGATTACGGCTGTTTCAGGAACTGGTGGTAACGCCGTCTATACGGTTAGTGGTATCTCGTCGTTCTTCCTTGCTGGCTACAAGAACCTCGCCGGCGGCGTGACCGACAAGAACGCCTACATCTCAACGGATTCGGCTTACCGCGCCAAGACCTGTGATCCCGACGCCTCCTCTTGGAAGTCGGCATGCGTCTGGGGATGGTTCACCTCACCTGTAATGCCGATTGGAAGCATGGGTGGGGGCGGCGGCATGAATCGTGGTCCGGTAGTGGTCGCGGACGCAGGCTGAGAAGAACCGAAAAAGAGTCAGCAAGATCAAACTTCCTCTGGGGGACTCAGCATGAACCGTCGCATCCTCGTCATTCTCGTGGCCGTCGTCCTGGCCTTCGGGGGCGGCTTCCTCGTCATCTCCTACGCCCGCAACGCGGACGCGCGGGCCGTCGCCGAGCAGGCGCCGGCACCGGTCTGGGTCGCGCAGAAGCTCATCCCGGCCGGGACGACGCTCAAGGATGCCGAACGCACCGGCCTCATCGTGCAGACGAACGTGCCGGCGAAGGCCGTGCCGGCGGGCGCCCTCCAAGAGATCAACGCCGACAACAACGCACTGCTCGCCGTCAACGACGTCCAGGCAGGCGAGTACCTCCTCGCGGCGCGGTTCGGCACCCAGCCGTCCGGTACGAAGGCGATCGAGATCCCGAGCGGCATGCTCGCCGTCTCGGTCTCGCTCTCCGACCCGGCGCGCGTCGGCAAGTTCGTGACGCCGGGGTCGCACATCGCGATCTACCAGAGCTACACGATCAAGGACCTCAGCGACACCCCGCAGGCCAAGCTCATCAACGAGAACGGCGTCAAGGGCACGAGCCTTCTCATGGGCGACGTGCAGGTCATCGCCATGGGCGACGCGCCCCTGGCGGGCGCTGCCGCGCAGCCCCTTCAGGACGGGCAGTCCCCGACGTCGCAGGGCGCCGCTGGTGGCTTCCTCGTGACCGTGGCGGTCAAGCCCTCCGACGCCCCGCTGCTCATCCATGCCATCCAGAACCGAACCCTCTACGCTGCACTTCGAGGCTCCGATGTCCAGATCGACCCGAAGCAGGAGGTCACCGACCTCCAGTTGAGAGATGCGGTGACTTCGCAATGACGATCCTGTGGGACTTCGACCCGAACTCCGTCGACACGTACCGCTTCGCCCTCGGTGGTGACGCGCTCCTGCTGACCTCGGGGCCGCGCGTCAGCCGTGCGCTCGAGGAGGACCGCAACCACGCGCTGGTCGTCATCGGGCCGGACATCGACCTCGATCTCGCGTGCGAGCTCGCCGAGCGCGAGCGCATCGACCGGCCCGAGCTCGGCGTCATCCTGCTCCGCCACCGACTCGACGTGACGGCACTGGCGCAGGCCCTGCGCAGCGGCGTCCGCGAGGTCGTCCAGGCCGACGACCAGACGGCGCTCGCCGAGGCAGTTCGCCGTTCGATGGCGCTCACCCAGCAGCTCTCGGGCCACAGCGCGGTCACCGGCGGTCGTGACGGCAAGGTCATCACCGTCTTCTCCGCCAAGGGCGGCGTCGGCAAGACGACGATGTCGACCAACCTCGCCACCTACCTGGCGTCCACCGGCGCCAAGACGCTGCTCGTCGACCTCGACCTGATGTTCGGTGACGTCGCGATCAGCCTCCAGCTGCAGCCGCGCGGCTCCGTCCGTGACGTCGTCGCGATGGGTGGTCACCTCGACGAGGCGGGCATCCAGTCGGTCGTCACGACCCACCCCGAGAGCAGCCTCGACGTCATCGCCGCTCCCGCGGACCCGGCCGACGCGGACCGTGTGCCCTCGCACGTCGTCGTCGAGCTGCTCCGCGTGGCCCGCGGCCTCTACGACTACGTGCTCGTCGACACGCCGCCGTCGTTCACCGAGCACGTGCTCGCGTCGTTCGACGTCAGCGACCTCACGGTGCTCATCGCGACGCTCGACATCCCGGCGGTGAAGAACCTCCGCATCGCCATCAACACGCTCGACACGCTCGGCGCCTCGAAGGAGGCCCGCACGATCGTGCTCAACCGTTCCGACGCCAAGGTCGGCCTCAAGCCCGACGACGTCGAGGCGGCCCTCAAGACCCCCATCTCGGCCAACGTGCCGAACAGCCTCACGGTCCCGGCGTCGGTCAACCGCGGCGTCGCGCTCGTCATCGACGAGCCGCGCAACCCGGTGTCGATGGCCATCCGCGACCTTGCCGACGGCGAGATCCGACGCCGCTTCGGCGAGGAGATGACGAACGGCGCGAAGCGCGGCAGCTTCAGCATCCTGAGGAGCAAGCGATGAGCAACCTGGCAGACCGCCTCGACCGGGCCCGCGCCGCGGCTCAGGTCGCCGAGCCCGGCATGAACGGCCAGCACCGCGGCCCCGAGGCGACGGCCAAGCGTCGCAATGTCGACCCGTTCGCCTCGGTGAAGGAACGCGTGCACGCAGCGCTCGTCGACTCGCTCGGCCCGCGCCTCTACGACCCGCACCTGGCCGAGAGCGAGCTCGCCGCGCAGGTGCGCCAGACGCTCCAGGACGTCATCGACTCCGAGCAGACGCCGCTGTCGCACGCCGACCGGACGCGGATCGCCCAGGACGTCAGCGACGACATCCTCGGCCACGGACCCCTCGAGCCCTACCTCCGCGATGCGGAGGTCAGCGAGATCATGGTCAACGGGCCGGAGGACATCTACATCGAGCGTGACGGCAAGCTCTTCCCCGTCGAGGCCCGCTTCTCCGACGAGGGGCACCTGCGGCGCACCATCGACAAGATCGTCGGTCGCGTCGGCCGCCGCGTCGACGAGTCGAGCCCGATGGTCGACGCCCGCCTGCCCGACGGCTCGCGTGTCAACGCCGTCGTGCCGCCGATCGCCCTCGACGGCTCGATGCTCACGATCCGAAAGTTCGCCGCGGACCCGTTCAACGACCGCGACCTCATCTCCTTCGGCACGTTCACGCCGATGGTGCGCGACTTCCTCGAGGCCTGCGTCCGCGGCCGCCGCAACATCATCATCAGCGGCGGTACCGGTTCCGGAAAGACGACGACGCTCAACGTCATCAGCTCCTTCCTGCCGCACGACGAGCGCATCGTCACCATCGAGGACGCCGCCGAGCTCCAGCTCCAGCAGGACCACGTGCTCCGCCTCGAGGCGCGCCCCGCCAACATCGAGGGCCGCGGCCAGATCTCGATCCGCGAGCTCGTCAAGAACTGTCTGCGCATGCGCCCCGACCGCATCATCGTCGGTGAGATCCGTGACGGCGCAGCCCTCGACATGCTGCAGGCCATGAACACCGGCCACGACGGCTCGATCACCACGGTCCACGCCAACAGCCCGCGTGACAGCCTCGCTCGTCTCGAGACGATGGTCCTCATGGCCGGCGTCGAGCTGCCCGTCCGCGCCATCCGCGAGCAGGTGTCCGGTGCCGTCGACCTCATCGTGCAGCAGTCTCGCCTCAAGGACGGCTCGCGCAAGATCACCGCGATCTCCGAGGTCGTCGGCATGGAGTCCGACGTCATCACGCTGCAGGACATCTTCACCTTCAACTACGGCGCCGGGCGCGACGAGAACGGCCGCTTCCTCGGCACCCTCGTGCCCACCGGCATCCGCCCGAAGTTCGCCCAGGACCTCGCCGACGTCGGCGTCGAGCTGCCGGTGCAGCTCTTCGCCCGGACCGGGCTGTGAGCGCGGTTCGCCGTCGGCTCGCGCTCGTCCTGGCCACCGCGGCGGCCGGGCTGCTCGCCCTGCCGTCGGCGGCGCGCGCCGACGACCCCGTCACCGTGGGGCTCAGCAGCGTCACGGGAACGAGCCAGGGCGACGCGTCGACGCTGACCGGCGTGCTGACGATCCGCAGCAAGTCGGACGTGCAGGTCGACCCGTCGAGCCTCAAGGTGACGATCGACGGCGTCGACTACCCCGTGACCGTCAAGCAGGCCCCGAAGCGTGACCGCCGGTCGATCATCCTCATCGACACGAGCGGCTCGATGGGCATCGCCGGCATGCTCACCGTGCGCAAGGCGACCGAGGCCTACCTCAGCACGGTGCCTGCCGACGTCAAGGTCGGGGTCGGATCCTTCGCCGACACGGCCGGCGTCGACCTGCCGCCGACGATCGACCGGGCGGCCGCCCAGCGCGTGGTCAACGGGCTCGCCTCGCGCGGGTCCACCAGCCTCTACGAGGGCGTCCAGGACGCCATCGCCGGGCTCGGCACGAGCGGTGACCGCAGCATCATGCTGCTCAGCGACGGCGCCGACACCATGGCGAGCGACCCGGTCAAGGCGCTCGGCGCCACCGTCGCCAAGCTCAAGGCCGCCGACATTCGTGTGGACGTCGTGCGGTTCAACACCAACGACCCGCAGGCGAGCGCGGCCCTGCGCCAGCTCGCTTCTGCCAGCGGGGGATCCGTGGTTGGGGCGGACAACGCCGCGGCCGTGGCGTCGGCCTTCCAGACCGCAGCGCAGGCGCTGAACAAGCAGGTGCAGGTGACGATCACCGTCCCCAAGGGGCTCGACGGTGTGCACGACTACACGATCAGCGGCACGGCAGGGAACCTGACGTTCAACTTCGCGAAGCAGGCCTCCTTCGCCGCACCGGCGGCGACGCCGGCCAAGCCGACTCCGACGCCCTCCGCTACGGTGCCTGCCGCGCCCGGGGTCGACGCCGCCCTCGGGCCGGTCACGAACACCGACCGGACCCCGTTGATCGCCGCGTGCATGCTCGGACTGGCCCTGCTCGTCGGCGCCGGGGCCGCCCTGGCACCGACGTTCCAGACCAGGCGGGAACAGCGCGTCGCGGCCATCGAGACGTACGTGGCCGGAACCGACGCCGCGGTCTCCCGCAAGGACGCCAAGGCGACCCAGAGCACCATCACGGCCCAGCTGCTCGACATGGGCGACCGGGTCATGAAGGACCGCAAGTCCACGAGCAAGACCCTCGCGCTCATCGAGAAGGCCGACCTGCCGTTCCGGGCCGGGGAGTGGCTCATCCTGCGCATCGTCGCGGTCATCGTCGGGGCAGCCGTCGGTCTCGTGCTCGCCGGCGAGGCGAAGCTCCTCGGGTTGCTGGGCGGCGCGGTCGTCGGCCTCATCCTGATGCCGGTCCTGCTCAGGCTCGCGGCCAGCCGCCGGGCCGCGAAGTTCGAGGCGCAGCTGCCGGGCCTCCTGCTGCTCGTCTCGACGAGCCTCAAGAGCGGCTTCGGCCTGCCGCAGGCGCTCGAGGCCGTCGCTCGCGACGCCGCCGAGCCCAGCGGCAAGGAGTTCAGCCGGGCCCTGGCCGAGACCCGCATCGGCACCGACCTGCCGGACGCCCTCGAGCGCGTGGCCAATCGCATGGAGAGCGACTCGATGCACTGGACCGTCATGGCCATCCGCATCCAGCGCGAGGTCGGTGGCAACCTGGCCGACACCCTGAGGACGACGGCGAACACCCTGCGCGAGCGGGAGGCGCTGTACCGCCAGGTGAAGACGCTGTCGGCCGAAGGACGCCTTTCCGCCTACATCCTCATCGCCCTGCCGATCTTCCTGTTCATCTACATGATCCGCGTCAACTACGGCTACGTCAGCCTGCTGTGGACCACGACGATGGGCATGTTCATGAGCGTCGGAGGGCTCATCGCCATGGGCATCGGCATCGTGTGGATGCGCAACGTCGTGAAGATCGAGGTGTGAGATGAACCTGAACCCGATCTACGTCGCCGCGACCCTCGTCGCCATCGGGCTGCTCGTGGCGGTGCTGTCGGTCTCCACCGGCTCCAGTGAGCCGCGCGGCGTCGCGAAGTCGCTGATGCTCATCGAGAGCTCGGTCACGAGCCGGTCCGCCGTGACGACCGACCTCGGCGCGAAGGACCGACTCGTCACGCCGCTGCTCGACAGGACGAAGGGCCTGGCCCGAGCCCTGTCGCCCAAGGGGACGGACGAGCGCTTCACCAAGATGCTCGACCGGGCGGGCAACCCGTCGCCGTGGTCGGTCGAGCGGGTCCTCGGCGCCAAGGGTGTCGGCCTGCTCTTGGGCGTCGTCCTCGGTGTGCTCTACGGGGACTTCACCCTCAACAGCCTCCTCTACGGGCTGCTCGCGGGTGCGGCCCTCTTCTTCCTGCCCGACCTGCTCCTCTACAACGCCGGCATGCGACGGCAGGAGCAGACGAGCAAGAGCCTCGCCGACGCCCTCGACATGCTCACCGTCTGTGTCGAGGCGGGGCAGGGCTTCGACGCCGCGCTGCTCCAGGTCGCCCGCAACGTCCAGGGGCCCATCTCCGGCGAGTTCGCGCGCGTCATCTCGGAGATCCAGATCGGCAAGTCCCGCGGGGAGGCCTTCTCCTCCATGGGTGACCGCGTCACGCTGCCCGAGGTCAAGAACTTCGTCACGGCCCTCGTTCAGGCCGACCGCCTCGGCCTGCCGATCGCGGGCGTGCTGCGCGAGCAGACGGCCAACATGCGCCTGGTGCGCAAGCAGAAGGCGGAGGAGAAGGCCCAGAAGGTCACCATCAAGATCCTCTTCCCGCTGATGTTCTGCATCCTGCCGGCGCTGTTCATCGTCATCATCGGTCCCGGCGCGATCAACATCGCCAAGGCGTTCGGCGGCTGATCGCGAGCGTGGGCGCCCTCCCCGAGACACGAGCGCTTCGTCGAAGGGACGCGGTGCCGGCACCGAGGCGCTCGCCCGTGTCGATCGTCGGGTGGCTCCTACCGGGCGCGGTCCTCGCCCTGCTTGCGGTCAAGTCCCTGGGCCCGGTGCGTGACCCTGACACGTTCTGGCACCTGCGCGCAGGTGAGCACCTCCTGGCCACAAGGCAGTTCGTCCTCGAGGACCCCTTCGGCGCGGGGGCGCAGCGACCGTGGATCCTCAACCAGTGGCTGCCGGAGATCCTGTTCCACTGGGCCGACGCGTGGTTCGGTCTGCCGGGAGTCGCCTGGCTGCTGTGCCTCGCCGTCGCTCTCGTCGGGGGCGCCGTGTGGGTTGCGTGCCGCCGTCGAGCGTCCCCGCTCGTCACGGCCCTCGTGCTGGCGCTGACGTTCGTCGCCCTGAGTGGGAGCCTGTCTCCGCGTCCGCAGCTCGTCACCTTCGCCCTCGCCGCGCTCGCGGTCGACGCGTGGCTGCGTACGTCGTCCGACCGGCGACTCCGGTGGTGGCTCGTGCCGGTGACGTGGCTGTGGGCCTGTTCGCACGGCATGTGGTTCATCGGTCCCGCCCTCGGTGCGGTCGCCATCATCGGCGGTGTCCTCGACCGTCGGTTCACGCCTCGCGAAGCGGCTCGTCAGGCTCTCGTGCCACTGCTGTCCGTGGCCGCGGCTGCCCTGACGCCCGTGGGACCGCGCCTGTTCACCTCCCCGTTCCAGGTGGCCGACGTGACGCCGTACGTCACCGAATGGCATGCGACGTCGCTCGCCGACGTCGGGCTCTGGGCGGCGGTGGTGCTGCTCGTCGTGGCTGCCGTCGTCGGGGTTCGTGGCCGCGAGCTGCGCTGGACGTCAGCGTTGTTCGTCGTCGCGTGCACGTACCTGGCGTTCGCCCACGCACGTACCGTCGGGCTGGCGGCCGTGATCATCGCCCCGTTGGCGGCGGCTGCCGCGCAGGCCCTGGTGCGGCTCCCGGGAGAGGCGCCGGCGCGGCGCGAGCGCGTCGCGACCACACTGCTCCCGGCCCTGGCCCTTGCCGTGGCGGCCGTCCTTGCGCCCTCGATCGCCGCCCGCCCGGCGATCGGCGCCCCGGGTCTGGACGCGTCGCTCTCGGCCGTACCCGCGGGCACGGTCGTGTGCAGCGACGAGGCCGCAGGCGGCTGGCTCGAGTGGGCGCACCCGCAGCTGCGTCCCACGATGGACACCCGGGTGGAGATCCGCACGCCCGAACGCATCGACGCCTACCACCGCTTCGTCTCAGGGGCGCAGGGATGGCAGGCGTACGCCGCCGACCTCGGGTGTCGCGCGGCCTTCCTGGGCGAGGACGCACCAGTCGTCCCGCTCCTCGAGCGTGCCGGCTGGGGACGTGCCGGTACGGCTGACGGCTACGTCCTGCTGACCGCGCCCTGACGGCGCAGTGACCCCATCGGCTCCGAGTCGGCGTCTGGCGCCGGTCAGGCGCTGAGGGCGTCCGTGTCGCTGTCGGCGTTCGCGTCGGCGCGCGCCGCGAGGGTCGAGAGGAGTTCGGCGAGCTCGGCGCGTCGCTCGTCGGTGACCGTGAACTCGCCTGCGGGGGAGACGTCCTGGGTGAACACGAGACCGGTCGAGCCGACGACGTCGGCCTTGACGTGGCCGAGGACCTTGGTGAGGTCGGCCGTGGCGTCGGAGGCCCCGGTCCAGCCGTAGCCGACGAGGGCGACGGGCTTGGCGTGCCACTCGGCGAAGAGGTAGTCGACGGCGTTCTTGATCGGGGCGGGGAAGCTGCGGTTGTACTGCGGCGTCACGACGACGACGGCGTCGGCCCTCGAAGACTTGGTTGGTCGTGCGCTTTCCCCCGACGATTCAGGCGCGCTTGCTCTTGGTGCGGGGCTTCTTCTGGAAGCCGCCGTGACGCGGCCCCTCGTCGCGGGTCAGCTCGATGAGCTGGCCCGAGATGCGGGTCGAGCGCAGCCTCTCCCACGTGCCGGGCGGAAGCGTCGCCGGCAGCTCGACGATGGAGTGGTCGGCGCGGATGTCGATGTGGCCGAAGTCCTGTCGTCCCAGGCCGCCCTCGTTAGCGAGGGCACCGACGATCTGTCGAGGCTCCACCTTCTGCCGGCGCCCCACCGAGACGCGGTAGCCGACCAGTGGCCCGGACGACGGCGCGCGCCGCCCACGCCCGTCACGGTCACCACGAGCGCCGCCCCCGCCGTCGCGGCGGTCGCCACGCCCGCGCGAGTCGCGGTCGTCCCGACGTTCACGAGGGCCGCGGTCGTCGAACGTCCTTGCAGGACGGACGGGTTCGGGCTCGAGCAGCATCGGCTCCTCTCCCTGCAGCACGACCGCCAGAGCAGCTGCAACGTCGACCTCGGGGACGTTGTACTCATTGACGTAGTGACTGATGACGTCGCGGAAGGCGTCGATCCTGCTGGTCGCGGACAGGGCCTGGGTGATCGCGTCGTCGAAGCGGGTCAGGCGGTTGGCGTTGATGTCCTCGACGCTCGGCATCGTCATCGGCACCAGCGACTGCCGCGTCGCCTTCTCGATCGCCTTGAGCAGGTGGCGCTCCCGCGGCGTGACGAAGGAGATCGCGTCACCACTGCGCCCGGCGCGACCGGTGCGGCCGATGCGGTGCACATAGGACTCGGTGTCGGTCGGGATGTCGTAGTTGACGACGTGGCTGATCCGCTCGACGTCGAGGCCGCGAGCCGCCACATCGGTCGCGACGAGGATGTCGAGCTTGCCCGATCTCAGCTGCTCGACCGTGCGCTCGCGCTGGTTCTGGGCGATGTCGCCGTTGATGGCCATCGCCGAGAACCCCCGGGCCCGGAGCTTCTCCGCAAGCGTCTCGGTCTCGTTCTTGGTGCGGACGAAGACGATCATCCCCTCGAAGTTCTCGACCTCGAGGATGCGGGTCAGGGCGTCGACCTTCTGCGGGTAGGACACCGTGAGGTAGCGCTGGGTGATGTTGGGCGCGGTCGACGTCTTGGACTTGACGGTGATCTCGACCGGATCGTGGAGGTACTTCTTCGAGATGCGCCGGATCTGCGAGGGCATCGTCGCGGAGAAGAGTGCGACGTGCTTGTCGTCCGGGGTGTCGGCGAGGATCGTCTCGACGTCGTCGGCGAAGCCCATCTTGAGCATCTCGTCGGCTTCGTCGAGCACGAGGAAGCGCAGCTC
>JAEWFB010000307.1 GCA_023389095.1 Actinomycetes bacterium | reverse complement strand
ATCAAGGACACCGAGGTGACGGTCGGCAAGGCGCTGCTCTTCGAGGAGGTCGACCCGGCGCTCGTCGAGCACGCGGCCACGCATGCCGGCAGCACGGTCTACGTCGGGTGGGACGGCGTCGCCCAGGCCGCGCTCACCGTCGAGGACACCGTCCGCGACACCTCGCCCGACGCGGTGGCGAGCCTGCGGGCGCTCGGCCTCACGCCCTACCTGCTCACCGGCGACAGCGCCGCCAACGCCCGCAGCGTCGCCGAGCAGGTCGGCATCGAGCCCGCGAACGTGCGCGCCGACGTGCTGCCCGCCGACAAGCACGACGTCGTCACCTCGCTCCAGCGCGAGGGCAAGGTCGTCGCGATGGTCGGCGACGGCGTCAACGACGCTGCGGCGCTCGCCCAGGCCGACCTCGGCCTCGCCATGGGTACCGGCACCGACGTCGCCATGGACTCGGCCGACATCGTCCTCGTGCGCCCCGACCTGTCGGCCGTCGGAGATGCGATCGGGCTGTCGCGGGCGACCCTGCGCGTCATCAGGCAGAACCTGGTGTGGGCCTTCGGCTACAACGTGGCGGCGATCCCGCTCGCCGCCTTCGGCCTGCTCAACCCGATGATCGCCGGCGCCGCCATGGCCCTGTCCTCGGTGCTCGTCGTCGGCA
This sequence comes from Actinomycetes bacterium, assembly GCA_023389095.1. Taxonomy (GTDB): domain Bacteria; phylum Actinomycetota; class Actinomycetes; order Actinomycetales; family Dermatophilaceae; genus Monashia. The sequence goes on along the minus strand of JAEWFB010000307.1, from coordinate 4,858 downwards.
ACTCCCTGCGCCTGCGCCACTTCGCCGGCTGACTCCGCCGACCCCGCCGACCCCGCCGACCCCGCCGACCCCGCCGACCCCGCCGGTTCGATGTATTCGGCGGTCACCGGTGACCGCGGAATACATCGAACCGAGGGACCAGGGGACGGGGTTGCCCCGGGCATGACGAGAGGCCACCGTCCGCCGTGCGGAGGGTGGCCTCTCGTGGGATGCGAGCCGAGCGCGTCGGGTCAGATGGTGACCTTGCCGTTCGGGGTGTCGAAGGTGACCGAGAGCAGCCCCGGCGTGCCGTGCGGCGCGACGAACGTGAAGTCGATGCCGCCCTTGTCGAAGGTGTCCTCCGGGCCGAGCCACTCGCGCACGCGCTTGGGGTCGCCGGCGATCTGGAGGTTGTCGATGGAGACCTGCGTGTCGTGGCCCGCGGACGGGTGGACCGTCATGTCGTCCCACTCGATGAAGTACGGGACCTGCGGGTCGGCGAGCAGACCCTTGATGCCGAGCTGGCGCCACTTGAGCTCGGTGCCGTCGGGACGGTGCCGGTTGCCGGGCACGGAGTCGCGCCCCAGGCGCTTCTCGACGACGGTGATGTCGTCGACCGCGACGACCCAGCCGAGCCAGCCGCCGCTGGCCTCGGAGGCGGCGCGGACGGCCTGGCCGAAGGGGGCCTTGTCGGACGCCGGGTGGTCCAGCACCTCGACGACCTCGAGGTAGTGGTCCTTGGCCAGCGGGAAGATGATGTTGCGGGTGCCGAACCGGGGGTGGACCCCGCCGTCGACGGGCGTGACGCCGATGAGCGCGCTCAGCCGCTCGGCCGTGGCCTTGAGGCCACCCGCCTCGGCCGCGTAAGAGACGTGGTCAACTCGCATACAGAACATCGTGACACACCCCAAGGGGTGCTCTTGACCACCCCCTCCCCCGGCAGGTAGGGGCCCGGCGAGCCGTTACGCAGGTTTCACACGGCCGTCACACGCGTACGCAGACCGGACGTCAGCGGGTGCGCTGGCGGACGGCCTCGTAGAGCACGACCGCCGCCGCGACCGACACGTTGAGGCTGTTCGCGCGGCCGTGCATCGGGATCCGGACGCGCACGTCGGCGGCCTCGAGCAGGGCGTCGTCGGCCCCGTGCTTCTCGCTGCCGACGGCCACGGCGACGCGTCCGGTGTAGTCGGCGTCGGTGTGCAGCAGGTCGGTCTCGGGGGTCGTGACGACGAGCCGCACGTCGTTGGCGCGCAGCCAGGCCACGACGTCGGCGGTGGGGGCGCTGGCGACCGGCACGGCGAAGACGGTGCCCTTGCTCGAACGCAAGACGTTGGGGTTGCCCCAGTCAGTGACCGGGTCGGCGGCCACGACGGCGTCGACGCCGGCCGCGTCGGCGGTGCGCAGCATCGCCCCGAGGTTGCCGGGCTTCTCGACGCCCTGCGACAGCAGCGTCAGGTGGTCCGGGCCCTCGACGCGCAGGTCGGCGAGCGGACGCGCGACGGCGCCCACGACGGCGAGCAGCCCGTCGGGACCCTCGCGGTAGGACACCTTCTCGAAGGCGGCCCGGCTCAGCTGCACGACCTCGACCCGGTCGTCGCGGAGCCGGTCGATCAGCTCGGACTGGTGCCCGATGTGCTGCGACCCGGCGACACCCGCGGGGCTGAACAGCTCCTCGCAGACGTAGACCGACGCGGGACGCACGCCGGCCGACAGGGCCAGGCCGATCTCCTCGTAGCCCTCGACGAGGGTGCGGCCGGTCTCCTCGCGCGTCCGCCGGCGGCGCAGCCCGAGGAGGGACTTGAGACGCGGGTTGGACGGCGAGGTGATGACGAGGTCGTGACTGGGGTGCGCGCTGGGGTTCGGCATGGCTGGCCCAGCATCCCACCGCACGTCCGGTCAGTGGTGCAGGCGGGCGCCCTTGAGGATGCGGTCGACGCCGTTCTTCGGGCCGTGCACCGCGAGGCCGACGAGGTCGAGCGAGGCGGTGGGCACGGCCGCGACGGCGGCCCGGTTGGCGGCGTCGTGACCGGTCGAGAACATCTCGCGCGTGTAGACGGCCAGGCGGGTGCCGCGTCGCAGCGCGCGCTCGTGGGCGGCGGTGAGGGTCTCGGCGGCACCCTCGAAGACGAGCACCGGCATGCCGAGCAGCGGCAGGTAGGTCTGGCCGTCGGCATCGGCGTAGGGCTGCCCGACGAGGTCGGGGTTGGCGGCCGTGACGCCGCTGACGAGGAACGCCGTGCCGTTGAGGCGCTGCCACGGCTCGAGGTCGTCACGGACGAGGACCGCGACCTTCGTGGCGAACGGCGGCGTGAGCAGGTCTTCCGAGGCGTCGTGCATGCCCCCAGCGTGCGCCGGCCGGACGCGTCCGGTCTTGTACGTCGTTGACGCGTCGCGCAGCACACGTCGCCACACGTCGCCACACGTCGCCCGACGCGTCGGTCAGCGGCTGCGCTGGTACCGCCCCGGCGTCGTGCCGAGGAAGGCGCGGAAGTGACGCGTCAGGTGGGCCTGGTCGTGGAAGCCGGTGTCGACGGCGACCGACGCCGCGGGCACACCGTCGAGCAGCAGCCGCCGCGCGAGGTCGAGGCGGCGGCCGACGAGGTAGCGGTGCGGTGGCAGGCCGAACGCAGCGGCGAACGAGCGGACGAGGTGCGGCGTCGTGACCCCGAGCAGCGCGGCGACGGCCCCGATGCCGGGGGTACCGACGGGGGTCGGCGTCGAGCAGCTCGCGGGCCCGGCGGGCCACGACGCGCGGGGCCGGGCCGGACGCGTCCGCCGGTGTCGGCGCCCCGCTGGTCAGGTGGCCGGTCAGTCGTTCGACGACGAGGGCGAGCCGGCTCTCGGCCTCGAGGTCCTCGCCCTCGACGAGCGACCGGTCGAGGCGCGAGACGGCCGTGCGCAGGGCGGCGTCCTCGACGAGCGGCCGGTCGACCGCGCGGCCGACGAGGTGCGCGCCGAGCACCTCCTCCTCGAGGTAGACGACGCGCTTGCGGAAGCCGCGGTCGGTGACGGCGTGGCCGTCGTGGACGACGTGCGGCGGCAGCAGGGTGACGCCGGCGCGGACCGCGGTGTGGTCGTGGCGGTCGAGGTCGTAGCCGATGACGCCGTCGTCGACGACGAGCAGGGTCCACGTGTCGTGGGTGTGCGCCGGGTAGGCGTGGTCGTGCCAGTCGGCGTGGAACACCTCGGCGACGCCGGGGACGGCCGGACGCCACGCGACGGCCCGGTCGCGTGGCCGCTGGTCCGGTGCCGGCACGAGCCCCACCCGACGACGGTAGCCCGCGAACGCCCACGCCGTCGGTGCGCCGACCTACCGTGGGACCAGCCGGTTCGCCCGGCCACCTCACGGTCACACCGTCGTACGGAGGGCCCATGACCACGCTCGATGACCGACCCAACACCGCGCTGCTCGTCGTCGACGTCCAGAACGGAGTCGTGGGGCAGGCCTGGAACCGCGACGGCGTCGTCGCCAACATCGCCTCGCTCGTCGAGCGCGCCCGCGCCGAGCAGGTGCCCGTCGTGTGGGTGCAGCACTCCGACGAGAACCTGCCGCGCGACTCCGACGACTGGCAGTACGTGCCGGAGCTGCCGTTCGGCGAGGGCGAGCCCGTCGTGCACAAGACGTTCGGCGACTCCTTCGAGGACACCCACCTCGAGCCGGTCCTCGCCGAGCGCGGTGTCGGACGGCTCGTCGTCGCGGGCGCGCAGACCGACGCGTGCATCCGGGCCACGCTGCACGGCGCGGTCGTGCGCGGGTACGACGCGACGCTCGTCGGCGACGCGCACACCACCGAGGACCTGCGCGAGTGGGGCCACCCGATCGGCCCGGAGGACGTCGTCGGGTTCACCAACGCGTACTGGCCGTGGTCGAGCGTCCGCGGGCGCACCGCCGACGTCGTCGACACCGCCGCCGTCACCTTCGGCCCCGCCGAGTCCCAGGAGGCGCAGGATCCACCGCAGGATCCACCGCAGGATCCACCGCGGGAGGCCGCCGACTCCGCCGGGTAGTCCCCGCCTAGAGTTGGCGCCATGCTCGACGCCATCGCCGCCCTGCCCTTCTGGCGGGCGTTCCTCGCGCTGTTCGCGAGCGCGATGGTCCGCTCCAACGGCACGTACTGGGTCGGGCGCGGCGCCGTCAACGGCTGGCGCCGCTACCGCGGCACCCACCGCGACCTGACCTCCCGGGCCGAGGCGTGGCTGCGGCGGCTCGGCCCCGTGGCCGTGACCCTGTCCTACCTCACCGTCGGGTTCCAGACCGCCGTCCACCTCACCGCCGGTGTCATGCGGATGCCGCTGCGCTGGTACGTGCCGGCGGCCGTCGTCGGGTCGGTCATCTGGGCCACGCTCTACGCCACGGTCGGGCTGGCCGTCGTGGACGCGTGGATCGCGGCGGAGGCCGGGTCGGTCTGGGCCGCCGCAGGGCTCGGCGCCTTCGTCGCGGCCGTCGTGGCGTCGCTCGTCGTGCGACGCCGGCGGCGCGCGGCCGGGGAGCCGGCGGTCGTCGGACCGCTCGCGGGCGAGCCGGAGCCCGTCGAGGGAGTCGGCACGTCGCCCGTCACCGACACGCCCTGACACGATCCTGACGTCGGCGTGACGTCGCCGCGTCCCGCGCGCCCTACGCTGCGAGCGTGCCCACGGCCCCGCCACCTCCGTCGCCGAGCAGTGACGCCTCCCCGACGCGCGGGCTCGTGCTCGTCGTCGAGGACGAGGCCACGATCGCCGACCTCCTGCGGCTCAACCTGCGCGCGGCAGGCTACGGCGTCGAGGTGGTCACCGACGGCGGCCGGGCCCTTGCGGCGGTACGCGAGCTGCGCCCCTCGGCAGTCGTCCTCGACATCGGGCTGCCGACGATGGACGGCATCGAGGTGTGCCGGCGGCT
>JAEWFB010000299.1 GCA_023389095.1 Actinomycetes bacterium | reverse complement strand
CCACCGAGGCGGGCACGACGTTCCTCTCGACGCCCTTCGACCTCGACAGCGCCGAGATGCTCGTCGACCTCGGCCTTCCGGCGCTCAAGGTGAGCTCCGGTGAGCTGACCAACCTGCCCTACCTGCGCGAGATGTCCCGGCTCGGCGTCGTCCTGCTCGTCTCGACCGGCATGGGCACCGAGGACGAGGTCGAGGCCGCGGTCGAGGCCTGCGCCGACGCCCCGGGGCTCGTGCTCTTCCACTGCGTCTCGGCCTACCCGGCGCCGGTCGACGAGTGCAACCTGCGCGTCATCCCGGCGCTTGCGGCGCGGCACGGGGTACCGGTCGGCTGGTCCGACCACACGCCCGGCCTGACCACGGCCCTCGGCGCCGTCGCCCTCGGGGCCCCGGTCCTGGAGAAGCACTTCACGGCCGACCGCACCCTGCCCGGACCGGACCACGTCGCGAGCCTCGAGCCCGACGCCCTCACCGACTACGTCCGCGAGACCAAGGCCCTGGCCCGGGCGCTCGGCGACGGTGTCAAGGTGCGCCAGCCCTCCGAGGAGGAGAACGCGACGCTCGTGCGCCGGTCGTGGCACGTGGCCGCCGACCTGCCGGCCGGGCACACCCTGACCGGCGCCGACCTGCGGCTGCTGCGCCCCGAGGGCGGCGTCAGCCCGGCGGTCGACGTGCGCGGACGCGTCCTGGCTCGCGGCGTCGCGGCGGGCGCCCCACTCACCGATGCCGACCTCGAGGCGTGAGGTGACGGCTCCGGAGGGCGAGGGCGGGCACCGCACGACCGTCGCGGTCTTCGTCGGCACGCGCGCCGACCTCGGTCCGCTCTCGCCGGTGCTCGAGGCGCTCGCGACGGCCGACGACCTCGACCTGCACGTGCTGACCGGCGTCATGTACGCCGCCGACGACCTCGCGGCGGCGCTGCCGCCGGTCCTGTCGCCGGACGCGTGGCGCGAGCGCGTCGTGCCGCTGGCCGAGCCGATGACCACGGTCACGGTCACGACGCAGCTCGAGCAGGGGGCGGTCATCGCCCGCGCCGCCGGCGAGGAGCTGCGACGCGTCGGCGCCGACGTGCTCGTCGTGCTCGGTGACCGCTGGGAGCTGCTCTACGTCGTGCCCCCGGCCTTCCTGCTGGGGGTGCCGGTCGTGCACCTGCACGGTGGCGAGGTCACCGAGGGAGCCGTCGACGAGCGGGTCCGGCACGCCGTGAGCAAGCTGGCCGACCAGCACTGCGTGGCCTCCGAGGAGTCGGCGGTGCGCCTCCGGCAGATGGGCGAGCCGGCCGACCGGGTGCACGTCACCGGGGCGCCCGGGCTCGACCGCCTCGCGGCCGTCGAACCACTCGACGACGCGTCCCTGGCCGGCCTGCTCGGCGTCGAGGCCCTCGAGCGACCGTTCGCGCTCTTCACCTACCACCCGCCGACGGCGCAGCCCGACGCCCCGGTGGGCGACTGGGCCCGCGAGGCGCTCGAGGCGACGCTCGCCGCGTCGGGCACCGTCGTCGCCACCCACCCGGGCATGGACGAGGGACGCGAGGCGATCGTCGCGGCGCTGCAGGAGGTCGCGGCACGCGAGCCACGCCTGCGCGTCGTGGAGGCGCTCGGGCGCGACTACCCCCGCGTGCTCGCCTCGGCCGACGTCGTCGTCGGCAACTCCAGCTCGGGCGTCATCGAGGCCGCGAGCGTCCACGTCCCCGCCGTCGACGTGGGGGAGCGCCAGCGCGGCCGGCTGCGCGGCGACAACGTCGCCCACGCCGACGAGGGACGCGTGGCGGTCGAGACCGCCGTACGGGCGGCCCTGAGCCCCGAGGCCCGCGAGGTGGCGCGCTGCACGACCAACCCGTACGGCGCCGGTGATGCCAGCGGCCGCATCCTCGCTATCGTTCGGGGAGCGGGCACCGCCCCGCGCGGCAAGCGCTTCGTCGACCAGCCCGTCCACGGCGGAGCCGCACCAGCGAGCCCGACGGGCGAGGAGGACCGGTGACCGCCCGTGACCTGCGCGCCGCGAGCGCGCCGACGACGGCGACGATCCGCGACGCGCTCGAGGTCGTCGACCGCAGCGCGACGCTCGTGTGCCTGCTCGTCGACGACGCCGGACGCCTCGCGGGCCTGCTCACCGACGGTGACCTGCGCCGGGCCATCCTCAAGGGCACGAGCCTCGAGGATCCCGCCCTGCACCACGCGACGACCAGCCCGCACACCGTCGCGGCGGGTTCCCCGCGGGCGCTCGTCCTCGACCTCATGCAGGCGCTGCGGATCTCGGCCGTGCCCGAGGTCGAGCCGGACGGCACCCTCGTCGGCGTGCACACGCTGTCCGACGTCGTCGGGTCGGCGTCGCTGCCGAACGTCGCGGTCGTCATGGCCGGGGGCCGGGGGACGCGCCTGGGCGACCTGACGCGCGACACCCCCAAGCCGCTCATGACGGTGGCCGGCCGCTCGATCCTCGAGTGGATCGTGCTCGGCCTGGTCGGCGACGGCATCCGCGACATCTACGTCAGCGTCAACTACCTCGCCGACCAGATCGAGGAGCACCTCGGCGACGGGTCGCGCCTGGGCTGCACGGTCCGCTACCTGCGCGAGGACCCCGAGCTGCCGCTCGGGACCGCCGGGTCGCTGACGCTGCTGCGCGAGCAGCGGCCCGACCTGGCCCACCCGGTCGTCGTCATGAACGGCGACCTCATGGTCGACTACGACGCGAGCCAGCTGCTCGAGGCGCACCAGCGCAGTGGCGCGGCGGTCACGGTCGCCACGCGCACCTACCAGCACGAGGTGCCCTTCGGCGTCGTCGAGAGCGAGGGTGGGCGGGTCACTGCACTGTCGGAGAAGCCGACCCTCAGCTTCGACATCAACGCCGCCGTGTACGCCGTCGAGCCGCGCGCGCTCGCCTGGCTGCCGGTCGGCCGCGCGAGCACGATGCCCGAGCTCGTGGAGACCTGCCTCGAGCGGGACGAGCCGGTGACGGCGTGGCCGATCCAGTCCGAGTGGATCGACGTCGGCACGCCCGGTGACCTCGCCCGCGCGCAGGGCCAGGCCTGACCACCGCCCTGAGCGCGACCTGACCGTAACGGCTAACCGAACGATGACACCTGACGAGAAGGCAACTGTGACAAGCGAACTGACGCCGGAACTGACGCCGGAGCTGATGCCGGAGCTGACGCCGGAGCTCGAGCCGAGGCCGATGGCCGGCTCGGTCGCCGGGAAGACCGTCCTCGTCACCGGCTCCGACGGGTTCATCGGCAGCAACGTCGTCGAGCGGCTCGTCGCCGACGGGGCGAAGGTCCGCGCCTTCTGCCTCTACAACTCCAACGGCTCGACCGGGTGGCTCGAGGAGTCCGACGCGTTCAAGCGCGCCGTCCGCGAGGGGCAGGCGGAGGTCGTGCTCGGCGACATCCGCGACCCCGAGCACGTCATGGCCAGCGCCGAGGGCGTCGACGTCGTGCTGCACCTCGCGGCCCTCATCGCGATCCCGTTCTCCTACGTGGCGCCCCGCTCCTACGTCGAGACCAACGTCATCGGCACGCTCAACGTGCTCGAGGCGGTGCGCCGCCAGGGCGTGCCCCGGATGGTCAACACGTCGACCTCCGAGGTGTACGGCACGCCGGAGTCGGTGCCGATCACCGAGGAGCACCCGCTGCGCGGCCAGTCGCCGTACTCGGCCACGAAGATCTCGGCCGACAAGATGTGCGAGTCCTACGCGCTGTCGTTCGGCACCCCGGTCACGACGCTGCGCCCGTTCAACACCTTCGGCCCCCGACAGTCGACGCGCGCCGTCATCCCGACCGTCCTGTCCCAGCTGCTCGCCGGCGCGTCCGAGCTGCGCCTCGGCGACCTGAGCCCCAAGCGCGACTTCACCTTCGTCAGCGACACCGCTGACGGCTTCGTCCGCGCGGCCCTGGCCGACGTCGAGCCCGGCACGACGATCCAGCTCGGCACCGGGCGCACCGTGTCGGTCGGCGAGGTCGTCGAGCTGTGCAAGAAGGTCACCGACAACGACGCCGAGATCGTCACCGAGGCCGACCGGATCCGCCCGGAGAACTCCGAGGTGCAGATCCTGCTGTCGGACCCCTCGCGCGCCCACGAGGTGCTCGGCTGGGCCCCGACGGTGTCGCTGGAGGACGGCCTCGCGGCGACGGCGCAGTGGCTGCGCCCCCGCGTCGACGCCGAGTCGGCCGCGCGGTATCACCGGTGAGCGGCGCGGCACCGACGCCCCCGGCGGGCGAGGCGCACGCCCCCGGCGCCCGCGGCCCCGAGGGCACCATCCCGCTCGCCGTGCCCAACATCGGCGAGCTCGAGCGACGGTACGTCCTCGAGGCCGTCGAGTCCGGCTTCGTCTCCTCCGTCGGTCCGTTCGTCTCGCAGTTCGAGCACCGGTTCGCCGAGCGCGTCGGGGCCAAGCACGCCGTCGCCTGCGCGACGGGCACGGCGGCCATCCACGTCGGCCTGGTGCTGCTCGGCGTCGAACGCGACGACGAGGTGTTCTGCTCCGACTTCACGTTCGTCGGGTCGGTCAACCCGATCGCCTACCTCGGCGCCCGGCCGGTGCTCGTCGACTCCGAGACCCGCACGTGGAACCTCGACCCCGAGCTGCTGGCCGGCGAGCTCGACCGCCGCGCGGCCGAGGGCCGCCCGCTGCCGAAGGTCGTCGAGGTCGTCCACGTGCTCGGCCAGCCCGCCGACATCGAGCCGCTCGTCGATGCGTGCGAGCGCCACGGCATCGCGATCCTCGAGGACGCCGCCGAGTCGCTCGGCGCGTCCTGGTCGGCCGGCCGGTACGGCGGCCGGCACACCGGCACCGTCGGACGCGTCGGCTGCTTCTCCTTCAACGGCAACAAGATCGCGACCACCGGCGGCGGCGGCATGCTCGTCACCGACGACGACGAGCTCGCCGCCCGAGCCCGTCACCTGACCACCCAGGCCAAGGTGCCCGACGTCGGCTACCTGCACGACGAGGTCGGCTACAACTACCGACTCACCAACCTCGCCGCGGGCCTGGGACTGGCCCAGCTCGAGCGGCTCGACGACTTCGTCGCGGCCAAGCACCGCATCGCGGCCCGCTACGACGAGGCGTTCGCCGACCTGCCGCTCGTCCTGCCGCCGCGCGTCGAGGGGATGGACGCGACGTACTGGCTCTACTCGGTGCTGATGCCCGAGGGCGACGGCCGCGGCCGCGACCAGCTGCTCGAGCACCTGCACGCACGCGGTGTCGGCGCCCGGGCGCTGTGGCGACCGCTGCACGCCCAGCCACCGTTCGCCTCGGCGCCGGTGCTCGGCGGCGGCGTCGGCGACGGCCTGTTCGCCCGCGGGGTCTCCCTGCCGTGCGCCACCGAGCTCACCGACGCCGACCAGGAACGAGTCGTCGAGGCCGTCCGCTCCTTCTTCTGAGGCCCACCTCCTCGAGGTGGCCGCGCCCACGGGTCGGCCCGGGGTCCCGCGCGGGGCCCGTTGTTGGCAGGATGGCCGGGTGGAGATCGCGACCGGGCTGCTGGCGATCGCCGCGACCGTCCTCGGCGGGGCGTGGCTGGCCGACCGGCTGCGCCTGCCCGCCCCCCTCGTCCTCATCCTCGTCGGCATCCTCGGGTCCTACCTGCCGTTCGTGCCGCAGGTCGTCCTGACGCCCGAGGTCGTGCTCCTCGGCATCCTGCCGCCGCTGCTCTACGCCGCCGCGATCCAGACCTCGCTCGTCGACGTGCGCACGTACAAGGGCACGATCCTGTCGCTCTCGGTCGGGCTCGTGCTCTTCACCGCCTTCGTCGTGGCGCTCTTCCTGCAGCAGGTGCTCGGCCTGGCCTTCGCGGTGGCCTTCGCCATCGGCGCGGTCGTCGCGCCGCCCGACGCCGTCGCCGCCACGGCGGTGGGGCGACAGATCGGCCTGCCGCGCCGCCTCGTGACCATCCTCGAGGGTGAGTCCCTCGTCAACGACGCCACCGCCCTCGTCGCGCTGAGC
>JAEWFB010000239.1 GCA_023389095.1 Actinomycetes bacterium | reverse complement strand
GTCAGCGAGAAGCTGTCCTACGTCAAGGGCTGACGCGCTGGAGCCAGGCGTCAGTCGGGCGTCAGTCGGGCGCCGCGTCGGGCGGCCGCCAGGCGTCGCGTCGGGCGACCGCCAGGCGCCGCGTCAGGCGACCGTCAGGCGTCGGGACGGGTCCGGTCGACGCTCGGATCGGGCGTCGGGACGTCGGCGGGAGCGTCGGCCTGCGGGAGGCCACCGGGCTGGGTCGAGGGGCCCGCGACCGCGCCCGGCTGCGTGGACCCGCCCACGGCGCTCGTTCCCGGGGCGCCGGGGCCCGAACCGAAGGTACCGGGCGCCTGGTCGCCGAAGGAGATGCTCGGCACCCCGGCCTCGGCGGCCGGCGTCTCGAAGTACTCGGCGCGCTTGACCCCGGCCATGTTCGCGACGATGTTCGAGGGCACGGACTCGACCTTGGTGTTGAGGTCGCGGACCAGCGCGTTGTAGTAGCGGCGCGAGGAGGCGATGCGGTCCTCGGTGCTCGAGAGCTCCTGCTGGAGCGCAAGGAAGTTCTGGTTGGCCTTGAGGTCGGGGTAGGCCTCGGCGACGGCGATGAGGCGCCCGAGCGCCTGGCTCAGCGCGCCCTCGGCCTGCGCGGCCTCGGCGGGCGACGGCGAGCCGGACATCGCGGCGGACCGGGCCCGCATGACCTCCTCGAGGGTGCCGCGCTCGTGGGCGGCGTAGCCCTTGACCGTCTCCACGAGGTTGGGGATGAGGTCGTGCCGACGCTTGAGCTCGACGTCGATCTGGCGCCAGCCCTCCTCGACGCGGTTGCGCAGGCGGATCAGGCCGTTGTAGCTGACGACGCCCCAGATGCCGAGGAGCACGACGAGCGCGAGCAGGATCCAGACGATGATCATGAGGTTCTCCACTGTGCGTGAGGCGTGAGGCGTGAGGGCGTCAGGGCGTGACGGTCCGTGGCACCGATCCTAGACCGGTGGGTCCCGCCGGTCGGCGGCCTCGGACCAGGCCCGGCCGGGCGGCACCGATGCTGCGACGCGGCGCGCGCCGGACCCGTTCCACCGGCCCGACGCGTCCCACGAGCCGGTGTCGGCGGGCGTCCGTACGCTGCCGTCATGGACGACGCTCCCCTCGCCCTCGACTTCACCGCCGACCTGTGGCGGTGGGAGGCGCAGACGGGCTGGTTCTTCGTCACGGTCCCACCCGAGGCGTCCGAGCGGGTCCGCGAGCGGCCGCGGCCGCCGCGCGGGTTCGGCTCGGTGCGGGTGCGCGTCACCGTCGGCGGGTCGCGGTGGTCGACATCGATCTTCCCCGACGCGTCGCGCGGCGCCTACGTGCTGCCGATGAAGCAGGCGGTGCGCCGGGCCGAGGGCCTCGGTGAGGGCGACCCGGCCGACGTGCACCTCGAGGTGCTCGAGTGAGCCCGGACGCCGGCACCGGCGGCGGCGCCCACACGCCCGCGGCCAACCGGGTCACGCCGCTCGGCGAGGTCGTCGCGGCACCGGGGCGGGGCGCCTGGATGGGCAACCGTGGCCGGCTGCACGACGGCGCCGGCACCCGTCAGGTGCGCCGCCACCACGTCGGGCGCGCGTGGATCACGTGCGTCCTCGAGTTCCGCGGCCGCCGGGTCGACCAGTGGCACGCCGGTCACTACACGCCGCTCTTCTTCCTCGACGAGGCGGTCGCGCTCGCCGCCGGGCACCGGCCGTGCGCCGAGTGCCGGCGGGCCGACTACCTACGGTTCCGCGACCTCGTCGCCGCCGGGCTCGGGGCCGACCGTCTCGCCGCGCCCGACCTCGACCGGCTCCTGCACGAGGAGCGGTGGGACGCACGCCACCGCAGCCGGCGGCTGCACTCCGCCGCGTGGGCCGACCTGCCCGACGGCGCGTTCGTCCTGCTCGAGGCCGGCCCGGCCCGCGTCGCCGGCGAGGCCCTCGTGCCCTGGCGCGCCGACAACTCCTACGCGCCCTCCGACGAGGGGCTCGCGCGGCCCTCCCGCGGCACGGCGACGGTGATCACCCCGCCCGCGGGCCTCGACGCGCTGCGGCGCGGGTACCCCGTACAGGTCGGGGCGCCCGCGCCTCAGGAGCCGTGACGCCTCGGTGGATGGCTCGCCCGTTGGCGTGGAGGTCCTTGCGGCTCAGGCGAGCCCGAGGTCCTCGAGCGTGTAGACGAAGCGGTACTCGACACCGGCCTCGTCGGTGATGCGCTGGCCGGCGCCGGTGGCGCGGTCGGCGATCGTCGCGACGGCCACGGGGTTGCCGCCGTCCTCGCGCACCGCCTTGACGGCCTCGAGCGGCGAGGCGCCGGTGGTCGTCGTGTCCTCGACGACGAGCACGTCGCGGCCCTTCACCGAGGGGCCCTCGATGCGCTGCTGGAGGCCGTGGGCCTTGCCCGCCTTGCGCACGACGAACGCGTCGAGCCGCTCGCCCGCGGCGCCCGCGGCGTGCAGCATCGAGGTGGCGACCGGGTCGGCACCGAGCGTCAGCCCACCCACGGCCTCGAAGGTGAGGTCCTTGACGAGGTCGCGCATGACGACGCCGACGAGCGGGGCCGCCTCGCCGTCGAGGGAGATGCGGCGCAGGTCGACGTAGTAGTCGGCCTCCTTGCCCGAGGACAGCGTGACGCGTCCGTGGACGATGGCCTTGTCCTTGATGATCTCGAGGAGGCGGGCGCGGGCGGTGGCGATGTCGGGCGTCTCGGTCACGCCCTCGATGGTAGGGCCCGCCGTCGGGGGCCGGCGCCGGGGCTCACGCCGCAGGCCGGGCGCCCGGGCCTCAGTCGCCGCGACGGCTCGGCAGCTTGGTGCTGCGCAGCTGGGCGCGCACGAGCGGGCGGGGCAGCACGCGCAGCAGCGTCGACACGGCCTTGTACTTCAGCCCCGGCACCGACACGACGCGGCCGCGCGCGACGTCGTCGAGGCAGTCGGCGACGAGGCGGTGCGCGTCGAGCCACAGGAACTTCGGGCCCGGGCTCGAGATGCCGGCGCGCTGCTGGAACTCGGTGGAGGTGAAGCCGGGGCAGAGCGCCGTGGCCGTGACGCCGGTGCCGGCGAGGTCGCCCGCGAGCCCCTCGGTGAAGACGGTGACCCACGACTTGGCCGCGGAGTACGTGCCCGAGGCGAGCCAGCCGGCCACCGACGACACGTTGACGACGGCGCCGTGGCCGCGCTCGACCATGGCCCGCGCGCCGGCGTGCGACAGCACGAGCACGGCCCGCGTCAGCACGTCGAACATCCTCTCCTCGTCGGCGAGGTCGTTGCGCAGGAACCGGCCGCGCAGGCCGTAGCCGGCGTTGTTGACGAGCAGGTCGACCGGCCGGTCCGGGTCGGCGAGCCGGTCGGCGACGCGCTGGAGGGCCTCGCGGTCGGACAGGTCGGCGGTGAGCACCTCGACGTCCGCTCCGCCGCGCCGCAGCACGCCGGCGAGCTCCTCGAGCCGGGCGGTGTCGCGCGCCACGAGGACGAGGTCGTGGCCGCGGGCCGCGAGCTGGACCGCGAACTCCCGGCCGATGCCGGCGCTCGCGCCCGTGACGAGGGCGGTGGGACGTGCCGGACGCGTCGGAGGCGTCGAGGGCGTCGGGCTGGACGCGTCGGCGGCTGTGGGCTCGGTCATGCGGCACACCCTAGGCACCACGCAGTCGCCTTGTCCCTCTAGGGTTGCCGACCATGCGAGTCGCCACGTGGAACGTCAACTCCATCCGCTCCCGCATCGACCGGGTGGAGGCGTGGCTCGAGCGCACCGGCGTCGACGTGCTCGCGATCCAGGAGACGAAGGCCCGCGAGGACCAGTTCCCGTTCGAGCGGTTCGCAGCCCTCGGGTACGAGGTGGCCCACCACGGGCTCAACCAGTGGAACGGCGTCGCGGTCGTCTCCCGCGTCGGCCTCAACGACGTCACGATCGGCTTCCCCGGGATGCCCGGCTGGGGCGAGCCGGTGGCCCCGGAGGCCCGTGCCATCGGCGCCACGTGCGGCGGCGTGCGCATCTGGTCGCTCTACATCCCCAACGGCCGCTCGCTCGATGACCCGCACCTGGCGTACAAGCTCGACTGGCTCGGCGCGCTCGCGCAGGCCGGACGCGGATGGCTCGCGACCGACCCGGAAGCGCAGATCGCCCTGCTCGGCGACTGGAACATCGCCCCGACCGACGCCGACGTGTGGAGCGTCGAGTACTACGCCGACAAGACCCACACCTCGCCCGGCGAGCGTGCCGCCTTCCAGGGGGTCGTCG
>JAEWFB010000235.1 GCA_023389095.1 Actinomycetes bacterium | reverse complement strand
ACGAGGCCGTCCTCGTCGACGTGCCCGGTGACCTCGTCGGCGATGGCCTTGACCTCGTCGGGCGCGTTGCCCATGGCGACGCCCCAGGCTGCCCAGTGCAGCATCTCGAGGTCGTTGCGCTGGTCGCCGCACGCGACGGTGTGGATCGGCTCGACGCCGAGGTGGCGCCGCACGAGCTCGAGGGCCGACGCCTTGGAGACGCCCTCGGGGTTGATGTCGAGCCACGCCGACCAGCCGACCGCGTACGAGACGCCGTGCAGGCCGGCCCGCTCGACCATCTCCATGAACTCCTCGGCGCTGGCCTCCGGCTGGCGCAGCGTCACACGGGTGACGGGGTGCTCGACGAGCTCCTCCCACGACACCTCGCGGGAGGCACCCATGAGCTCGCCGTCGGGGAAGTGCCGGCTCACCTTGAACCCGACGCCGAGCTCCTCGACGGCGATGAGCGCGTCGGGCAGTGCCACCCGCATCTTCTCCAGCACGGCGCGCGGGTCGAAGGTGACGGTGTCGATGATCCGATAGCCCAGGTCCTCGGTCGGGTCGAGCTCGAGGGTGACGGCCCCGTTGGAGCAGACGGCGTAGCCGCGGCTCAGCCCGAGCTGCTCGAGCACCGGCGTCGTCGCGATGATCGAGCGGCCGGTGGACACGACGACGCGGACCTCCTCGGGCAGCGCGCGGATCGCGTCGCGGACGGGGGGCGACAGCTCGCCCATGTGGTTGAGGGTCGTCCCGTCGAGGTCGAGGGCGAGCAGACGCTGGGGCATGGCCTCACCGTAGCGCCCGCTCCGGACGCTCCCGCCCCGCCGCTCACGACGTGCGTCGTGGCGCCACCGGCGCGACCGACGGCGTCCACCCGCACGTCACCGACGCGTCACGCGCCTTCAGGCGAGGCGTCCGAGGGCGTCCTCGATCCCTCGGTGCAGCGTCGGGTAGGCGTAGATCATCGACCGCAGCCGCTCGACGGGGACCTTGCCGTGGACGGCGACGGCGAGCGCCCCGAGCACCTCGCCACCCGCGGGCCCGACCACCGTCGCGCCGACGAGCACGCCGCGGTCGGCGTCGGCGACGACCTTGATGAGGCCGTCGGCCTTGGCGATCCAGCCGCGGGTGGTCTCACCGAGCGGCGTCACCCCGACCTGGATGGTGTCGTACTCCTCGCGCGCCCGCGCCTCGGTGAGGCCGACGGCGCCCACCTCGGGGTCGGTGAAGGTGACCCGCGGCAGGGCGGCGTACTCGGCGGGTGGCCCGTCCTCGTCGAGCACGTCGCGGATGACGACCCCGGCCTGGTACATCGACACGTGGGTGAAGGCGCCCTTGCCGGTGATGTCACCGACGGCCCAGACGCCCTCGGTGACGCGGCACGCGTCGTCGACCGGCGCGAAGCGCGCATCGTCCGCGACGCCGACGCGGTGCAGCCCGACGCCGGTGACGTCGGTGCGCCGCCCGGTGGCCACGAGGAGGCGCTCGGCCTCGACGTGGGTGCCGTCGGCGAGGGTGACCCGGACGCCGCCCTCGCGCCGCTCGACCTTCGAGGCGCCGACCCCGGTGCGCACCGTGATCCCCTCGGCGTCGAAGACCTCGGCCACCTTCGCCGATGCCTCCGGCTCCTCGAGCGCGAGGAGCCGGTCGGCGGCCTCGACGACCGTGACGGCCACCCCGAACCGGGCCAGCGCCTGGCTCAGCTCGCACCCGATGGCGCCACCCCCGAGCACGGCGAGCGAGGCGGGCAGCTCGGCGGCCTCGATGACCTCGTGGTTGGTCCAGTAGGGGACGTCGGCGAGTCCCTCGATGGGCGGGATCGCCGGGGTGGTGCCGGTGTTGACGACGATGCCCCTGGTCGCCGTGTACGCGGTGCCGTCGACCTCGACGTGGCCCGGACCGGAGATGACGCCGGTGCCGCGGACGAACGTCGCGCCCTTGCCGGTGAGCCGCTCGACGGCGACCTTGTCGTCCCAGTCGTCGGTGGCCTCGTCGCGGATGCGGCGCGCGACGAGGTTCCAGTCGGGCGTGACCGCACCGACGCTGCCCGCGAGGCCGGGGACGCGTCGGGCCTCGGCGAGCGCGTCGGCCGCGCGGATCATCATCTTCGACGGGATGCAGCCCCAGTAGGGGCACTCGCCGCCGACGAGGCGCCGGTCGACGCCGAGCACGCGCAAGCCGCGTTCGGCGAGGGTGCCGGCGACGTGCTCGCCCCCGGGGCCCAGCCCGATGACGACGACGTCGAAGGTGTGGTCTGCGTCCGGGCCGCTGCTCATGCCCCACCCTTACCTGTGGCAGGCCCCCGCGTCGACCCCCACCGCCACCCGGGCCTCGACGCCCCGGTCGACCTTCGCCGATCGGGCCCGGACCCGAGCGACCGCCCGCAGCAGCGCCCCACGGACCGGCTGCTGCGCGGCGAGGACGCTGCCGACGACGAGGACCATGCCGGCCAGGTGCACCGCGCCGAAGTCCTCCCCGAGGAGCAGCACCCCGAACAGGACCCCGACGACCGGGTTGACGAGGCCGATGATCGAGGTGTTGGTGGGGCCGAGCACCGAGAGACCGCGGAACCACAGCACGTAGGCGAGCCCGCTGCCGAGCAGGCCGAGGTAGGCGAGGGCTCCGAGGGCCGGGAGGTCCAGGGCGGGCGGTGCACCCTCGACGACGGCAGCGAGGGGCAGCAGGACGAGGCCGCCGGCGACGAGCTGCCAGGCGGTCACGGTGACGACGTCGTCACGGGGTGCCCAGCGCCGCGTCAGGACGAACCCGGTCGAGGCCGAGACCACGGCGAGGATCCCGGCGGCCAGGCCCAGGGTGTCGACCGGCCGGTCGAGCCCGTTGCGCAGGACGAGCAGCCCGACGCCGACGAGACCGACGAGTCCGGCGGCGATGGCGACACGGGTCGGCTTCTCGCCCAGCAGGATCCGCGCCACGACCATGGTGATGACGGGAGCCGTGGCCACGAGCGTGGCGCCGAGACCGCTCGGCAGCCGGTAGGCCGCGACGAAGAGCAGCGCGTAGAAGACGCCGATGTTGAGGCTACCGAGCACGAGTGCCCGCCACCACCAGTCGCCGCGCGGCAGGCGGCGCACCCACAGGAGGATGAGCAGCCCGACGGGCAGGGCCCGGACCGTGGCGGCGAAGAGGGGGCGACCGGGCGGCAGCCACTCCTGGGTGACCGCGTAGGTCGACCCCCAGATCGCCGCGGGCAGCGCGGTGAGGGCGACCGTGCTCCACGAGCCCCTACTATCTTCCATGGAAGGTAAATTACCTTCCAGGGAAGATATAGTCCAGTCCCATGAGCCGACGCACGCCACCGACGCCAGCGACTCCAGCGACGCCGTCGCGGCCGGTAGACCATGCCCAGCACGTCGTCGACCAGTGGTCCCGCGAGCGCCCCGACCTCGACGCGTCACCGATCCTCGTCATCGGCCGCCTCCACCGCGTCGCGCTCGCCCTGACGACCGAGCTCGTCCGCCTCTACAACGGCTTCGGCCTCGGCGAGGGCGACTTCGACGTCCTCGCCACGCTCCGCCGCAGCGGCACACCCTACGAGCTGACGCCGACCGCGCTCATGGAGCAGACGATGGTCACCTCCGGCGCCGTCACGAAGCGCATCGACCGCCTCGAGGGTGCCGGACTCGTAGAGCGGCGGGTCGCGAGCGCGGACCGCCGCAGCCGCATCGTCGCCCTCACCCCCGCCGGGCGCGAGCTGATGGACCGGGCCGTGCCCGAGCACCTGGCGAACGAGGCACGCTTGCTGTCGGTGCTCGACGCGTCGGAGCGCCACACCCTCGCCGACCTGCTCGGCCGGCTCGGGGCCTCGCTCGGCACCTGACGCCTCAGACCAGGGTGCCGTGCAGCAGCGTGTCGCCGTCGGGCGTCACGGCGTAGCCCGCCCGGGGCCGCGACGGGTAGCCGGTGTCGAAGTGCATGTAGTCGTGCCACGCGTCGGTGCCCGACCAGTACCAGTGGGCGGAGCGCAGCACGCTCCAGGCCAAGCCGCCGTAGCGGACCGCACCCGGGGCTCCGGCCGACGCGGGGGCGTTGGGGTCCCAGGTGCCGGTCCGCGGGTTGATGTACGGGTTCTGCACCGGGTTGAGGTCGAGAGCGCGCCCCCACGCGTGCGGTGACGACGCGTTGGGCGAGTTCTGCTCGGAGGGCTTGCGGCAGTTGAGTGCCGTGGACACGTTGCCCTTGGAGGCGAGCCACTCCCACCCGCCGAACATCTCGATGCCCTCGACGCGGTGCATCCGGAACTTCCTGGCGTAGAGGGTGTTGAAGATCCTGGCCGTGCTCGCGGCGACGTCGGCGTTGACGTCGACCCAGCCCCGGTGGGTCCTCCCGTCGAGACCCCAGTAGGGCACCTCGACGCGCCGGAACGACGTCCGGTAGCCGGGGCAGCCGACGCGCCACACCCCGCTCGCGCGCACCGCGGCCCACTGCGCGTCGGTCATGAGCGTGATGACCGCGGGCGCGTACGCGGCGGCGGGCGGCGTGGCGGGAGTGCCGGAGTTCGTGAAGCCGTAGGGCGCCGGCAGGATCGCGGCGGTGGTCGCGCTCGTGCGGGCCGTCGTCGTGTAGCCGGAGCGTCGAGCCGTGACCGTGACGCTGAGGCGCCGGCCGATGTCCGCCGTGGTCGGGCGGTAGGAACGGCCGGTGGCGCCCGGGATCGCCACACCGTTCCGGCGCCACTGCACGGCGAGGGCCGCCGTGGGCGCCCACCTGCCGGTGCTCACGGTGACGAGCCAGCCGACGCGCCGGAGCGCGCCGTGGATCGCCGGCGTGGGGGCGGCGGCGAACGGACGCGTGATCGGCCCGCGGACCGCGCTGGTCCGCACGGCGGTGACGAACCCGGCGCGCCGCCCGGTGACGACGACGTCGACCCGGTGACCGAGTCGCGTGGCGTCGAGGCGGAACCGCGAGGCGGTGGCTCCGGCGACGGGCCGGCCGTCGATGCGCCACCGGTAGCTGAGCGTCGCGGCCGGCGACCACGTGCCCGGTGCGACGCCGACCGTGGACCCGATCTGCGCCGTGCCCGTGACGGCCGGCCTCGGGGCGGCGCCGAAGACACCCCAGTCGACGAGGGCCGTCGGCGCGGACGTGCTCGAGACCGGCGTGAAACCGTCGCGCGCGCCCGTGACGGTGACCGTGACCCGCCTGGTCCGGTCGACGGCTCGCAGCGTGAAAGTGCGGCCCGTGGCGCCACCGACCGCCGCCCCGCCGACGCGCCACTGGTAGGTGAAGGCGGCCGCCGGCGACCACGCGCCGGGCACCGCGGTGAGCACCCGGCCGACGCGCAGCGTGCCGCTGACGGTCGGCGCCGGGGCGAGCTCGAAGACGCCGGGGCCGACCGGCCCCACGGGACCGCTCGACACCTCGTCGACGGTCGTGTCGCCGCTGTGCGAGGTGACGACGACGGCGACCTGCCTGCCGATCGCGGTCGCCGGAACGACGAGGGTCGGCTCGGTGGCCCCGGGGACCGCGACACCGTCGAGCGTCCACTGGTGGGTGAGGGTCAGGCCGGGGTCCCAGCCCTGCGTGTCCGCGGTCAGGGGGGCACCGACGCGGGGGGCGCCGGTGACCGTGACGGTGCCGGGCGCGGCGTCCGGCTGCGTGGTCGGGGGTGTCGACGTCTGGGTCGACGCCGGGGTCGATGCCGGGGTCGATGCCGGGGTCGGCGCCGACTCGGGGACGCTCGTTGTCCCCGTCGCCGGCGGAGGGCTGGGCGTGCCGGCGGCCGCGGCGTCCGGCGCCACGCCCAGCGACGCCACGAGCGCGAGACCGGCGAGGACCGTGGGGGTTCGCCGACGGTGCCGGGTGGGGCGGGCACCGCCGGCGACGCGCGTCGGGCGTGTGGACGACGAGGGCGGGTCGAGCGGACCGGGCACGGGCGGACCTCCGCGTCGCGGCGCCGGGCAGGCGCCGGGCTGAGCGCGACATACCCGTTTTGTCCTGTTTGTCCGCATCGACCGCTCACAGTGAGCCACACGTCCGACTGGGCCGGATGACGGGCGGGGCACAGGTCGGCTGCCGAGCGTGGGGGTCAATGGCAGAGCGCCAGGCAGAGCGCCAGGCAGAGCGCAGGAAGCAAGGAGAACGCATGAACGCCAAGCGAATGGCCCTCACCGGCGCCGGGATCGTCGCCGCGGCAGGGATCGCCATCGGGGCGGCATCGCTCGCGAACGCGAGTGGCACCTCGGGGTCGGGAACGGACCTCGCCGTCAACGCCGGCTACGGCGCCGTCGGCGGCGAGAACGGACCCGGCGGGCAGGGCATGTCCGGCTCCGGTGGCGGCGGTCACGGCAACGGCAACACCGACCCGAGCAAGCCGATGCGCTCGGACGAGCACCTGCTCACCGGCGACGTCGCGGCCAAGGTCACCGCGGCCGCCAAGGCCAAGGAGCCCACGGCCACGATCCAGCGGGTCGAGACGGACTCGGACGGCGTCTATGAGGCTCACATGGTGCGCACGGACGGGACGCACATCATCGTTCAGGTGGACAAGAGCTACGCGGTGACGAACGTCCAGGTCATGGGCCTGGGTGGCCAGGGCGGTCGCGGAGACGGGGACGGCGACGGCCCGCACGGCGGCTCGGGCACCGGGTCCGGTGGCCCGGGCTACGGCCGACCCAGCGGTTCAGGTGGCACGAGCGGCGAGACGGCACCGTCCTCGACGACCTGAGCCTCACCGCCCCGCACCGGGGCGGACTCGGGACTCCCGTCCCGGCGCGTGGAGACGACGATCCTGTCGGGCGCCGGGACGGGGTGGGCCGATGGCTCGGCTGCGGGGTCCGGGGCGGCCGGTCAGGCCCCGCCGAGTGCCGGCTCGCTCACCGACGGCTTGCCGTTCTCGAGATGGCCGGCGAAGGCGCGCAGCCAGGGTGTGCCCGGCACCGTGACGGTGAGGTCGTACCACCCGCCGGAGCGGGAGGTGTCGACGACGACGGCGCGGCGTCCGGCGTCCTGCTCCCGGCCGTAGGCGTCCTGGACGAGGACGCGGGTGCCGCGGGGCGCGTCGGCCTGGACGGTGAGGCGCTGCGAACGGCCCTCGCGGACGAGCTCGACGCGAACCGCGCCGTCGCGCCGGGCCGTGTCACCGGCGTAGCGCCGGTAGAACCCGTTCGGACCGTGCACCTCGATGTCGTAGGCGCCGGTGACCGGCCAGGTCGCCGTGAGCGCGTCGCCCGCCCCGATCGTGTAGCTGTGCGGGGAACCGGCCGGCTCGACCAGCCGCGCCTGCAGGTGCGCACCGATGCGGCCGAGGTTCTCCAGCTCGACGGTGACGGCACCCGAGGTGGTGCGTTCGCGGTCACGCACGTCGTAGCCGATCGGCCGCGCCGGACGCGTGCCACGCTCCTGCCGAGGCATCGTGCCATCCGCGGGCGGCGTCGGGCGGTAGGACGGGTGGCGCTGGTCGTCGAAGGGCTTCCAGTGCGTCGTGTCGGGCAGGGCCGGCACGTCGACGGCCTTCTGCGAGAAGTCGAACGCCGAGGTGAGGTCGCCGCAGACCGCGCGGCGCCACGGGGTGATGTTCGGCTCCTGCACCCCGAACCGTCGCTCGATGAACCGGATCACCGACGTGTGGTCGAACGTCTCGCTCGTGACCCAGCCCCCCGTGCTCCACGGGGACACGACGAACATCGGCACGCGCGGGCCGAGGCCGTAGGCGCCGGGGCCGTGTTCACCGTCGTAGAACTCGTGGTCGGTGGGCACCGTGGACGCGCCGGGGATGACCCGGTTGTTGGCGTGCGGTGGCACGAGGTGGTCGAAGAAGCCGTCGTTCTCGTCGTAGGTGATGAACAGCGCCGTGCGGGCCCACACCTCGGGGTTGGCCGTCAGGGTGTCGAGGACCCTGCTGATGTACCAGGCCCCGTAGTTCGTCGGCCAGTTCGAGTGCTCGCTGAACGCCTCCGGGGCGACGACCCAGCTGACCTGCGGGAGCGCGCCGGCCTCGACGTCGCGGCGCAGCTGCGTGAAGTAGTCCTCGCCGTCACGAGCCTTGGTGCCACGGCGAGCCTTCTCGTACAAGGGGTTTCCCGGCTCAGCGTTGCGGTAGGCGTTGAAGTAGAGCAGCGAGTTGTCGCCGTAGTTGCCGATGTAGGGGTCCGAGGTCCAGCCCCACGAGCCGGGTCCGTCGAGCCCGGTGCCCTCGTCCTGGTACACCTTCCACGTGACGCCGGCCTTCTCGAGGCGTTCGGGGTAGGTGGTCCAGTCGTAGCCGAGCTCGTCGTTGTAGAGGACGGGACCGCCACCCTTGCCGTCGTTACCGGTCCACCCGCTCCACAGGTAGTAGCGGTTCGGGTCGGTGTTGCCGATGAAGGAGCAGTAGTAGGCGTCGCACACCGTGAAGGCATCGGCGAGGGCGTAGTGGAACGCGGCGTCCTGGCGCATGAGGTAGGCCATCGTCGTCGTGCCCTTGGCTGGCACCCAACCGTCGTAGTGGCCCTTGTTCACGGCGGCCTGACCGTCGGTCCAGCTGTGCGGCAGGCCCTCGAGGAACGCGGCACCCAGGTCGTCGGCGCTCGGGTGGAAGGGCAGGACGTCGCGGCTGCCGTCGGACTGGTGCCACACCGACCGGCCGCTCGGCAGTGTCACCGGGTGCGGGTCGCCGAAGCCCCGGACGCCGCGCAGCGTGCCGAGGTAGTGCTCGAAGGACCGGTTCTCCTGCATGAGGACGACGACGTGCTCGACGTCCTTGAGGGAGCCGGTGGCCCGGTTGGCCGGGATCGACGCGGCGCGCGCGATGCTCTGGTCGAGCATCGTCGCCGCGGCCGCACCGCCCGCGATCTGGAGGAAGCGGCGACGGTCGAGGTTGACCATGGGGTGCACTCCTGGAGGGTGGTGGATCAGTGCGCCCAGCCTCGCGGGCGCAGGCGAACGCGCCCCGGCGCGCGGGTGGCCGCCGCGCGAAGACTCGGTCAGCCGTTGGTCAGGTGGGGTTGCCCTTGAGCGCGCTCGAAGACCTAGCGTCGAGGGGGTGAGTGACACCTCCGTACCGACCACACCATCCACCGACCCCACCAGCAACCCGTCAACGTACCGGCTCGCCGACCGCGAGGTCCGACGCGTGGGCTATGGCGCCATGCAGCTGCCGGGACCCGGCGTCTTCGGGCCGCCCCGCGACCGAGCGGAGGCCCTGCAGGTGCTGCGCCGCGCCGTCGAGCTCGGCGTCAACCACATCGACACGGCCCAGTTCTACGGCCCGCGGGTCAGCAACGAGCTGATCCGGGAGGCGCTGCACCCGTACGGCGACGACCTCGCCCTCGTGTCCAAGGTCGGCGCCGTCCGCGACGGCACGGGCGCCTGGCTGCCGGCCCAGCGACCGGAGCAGCTGCGGGCGGACATCGAGGACAACCTGCGCACGCTCGGCGTCGACCACCTGACGGCCGTCAACCTGCGGCGCATGGACGAGCACACCGAGGGCGGCGAGGCAGAAGCCACCCCGGTCTCCGACGTCCCGCTCGAGGACCAGCTGGCCGAGCTGGCCGCCCTGCGCGAGGAGGGGAAGATCGCCGGCATCGGCCTGTCGACCGTGTCCGCGGCCCAGCTCGCCGAGGCCCGCTCGTTCACCGAGATCGTCTGCGTGCAGAACCCGTTCAGTCTCGCCGACCAGAAGGACGCCGAGGTGCTCGACACGTGCACGTCCGCCGGTATCGCCTACGTGCCGTACTTCCCGCTGGGCTCGGCCTTCCCGCACCTGCCGAAGGTCGTCGACCAGCCGGCCGTGCAGGCGGTCGCCGCACGGCTCGGCGTGCCGGCGGCCCGCGTGGGTCTGGCCTGGCTGCTCGCGCGCGCCGACAACGTGCTGCTCATCCCCGGCACGTCGTCGGTGGCCCACCTCGAGGACAACCTCGCGGTCGGTGACCTCGTCCTGAGCGACCAGGATCTCGAGGAGCTCTCCGCCGCTGCTTTCGCGAACCAGGAGTAGCAACCGAACCCAGGTGCGCCCGGTCCCGCACAGGACCGGGTGCACGTGGGAAGAATTCTGGGTATGCGAAAGAGGCCCGGCCCGGGTTTGTCGTGCCCGGGCGGGCCTCCTTTCATGAAAGTGTGTCCGGCTGCGTCCTACTCTCCCACACCGTCACCAGTGCAGTACCATCGGCGCTGAAGGGCTTAGCTTCCGGGTTCGGAATGGAACCGGGCGTTTCCCCTTCGCTATGACAGCCGAAA
>JAEWFB010000213.1 GCA_023389095.1 Actinomycetes bacterium | reverse complement strand
ATGGTCGAGCACGTCCAGGCCCTCGACGGCACCTGCCGCGGCCCCGACTGCCAGGTCCTGGCGGCCCGCTGCGACCTCGACCACGAGATCCCGTGGCCGGCCGGCGAGACCGCGGTCGAGAACCTGTTCAACAAGCACCGGCTGCACCACAACGTCAAGACCGGCGGCCTCTGGACCTCCCGGCCCACCGGCGAAGGCGCGCAGCGCGCGCTGGAGTGGACCACCCTCACCGGCCGCACCTACACCACCCGACCCAAGGACTACCGCGAAGGACTCGACCCGCCAGAGCCAGATCCCGACTGGGACCCGCCACCGTTCTGACCTTGGTCCAAGGCCGTGTCGGGGCGCTGGTCGTCGTGGATCGTGGCCGCCGGCGGGTCGAGGTCGACGGGGTCGCCGACGCTGATCGTGCCCGAGCCGAGCAGCCGGAACACCGTGCCCGCGCGGTCGTGCAGGGCACGAGCGGCGCCGGGCCCGAGCTCGTCGTCGAGGAGGCGGCACGGCGCGGCGACCCGGACCACCTCGAGGTCCACCTCGCCGATGCGGAGGCGCTCCCCGGGACGACGAGGCACGTCGGCGCCGCTGATCGTGACGTTGCGACGCGTCAGGCCCGGGTCGACGGGCCGCCCGAGCTCGGCGGCCGCCGCCTCCAACGCCTCGACCGCCTGCACCGTGACGTGCCGGTGCCGGCTGCCGTGGTAGCGGTCACCGACCAGGCCGACACCTGCTTCGGCCTCGACGCTCTCGACCGAGCGGGTCGGCAGGCGTCGGCCCTTGGCGACGTGGATCGCGACGACCCTCGGACTCACCCGGACACCTCGACGCGTCCGGAGACCGCACCGGCGTCGGCGAGCTCGCGCAGCCGCGTCACGGCCCGCTGGCGCAGCGTCCACGGGTCGATGGTGTTGACGTAGATCTTCGTGCCGCCCTCGAACCCGGCGAGCGTCGAGATGCGCCACTTGATGACCGCGCGCAGCGGGATCGGCACGTCGACCGACGGCGGCCGGTGGTGCCACTCCTCGTTCGAGGGCACGTGGACACCGGTGGCCGCCTGGCACGCGTGGACGAGGTCGGAGAAGTCACGGACCTGCTCGTCGGACAGTTCCCACGGGCACGGCTCCCCGTCGAGCACGTGCACGACGAGCGCCGGGTAGCGGTGGCCGACCCCGGCGAACGCCACGGCGTGCTCGGTGCGCGCGACCATGAGGCCCTGCTCCTCGGCGTAGCGCGCGCCCCAGCGCAGGAAGAGGTCCGGCTCGCCCCTGACCCGCCGCACCTCGGCCTCCTTCTGCGCGCTCAGCTCGTCGATCGCGACGACCTGCTTGTGCAGGTGGTCGAACGAGGCGCCGGCCGCCGCCAGCCAGTTCTGGAACACCGAGACGTACCGGGCGTACGGGTTGCCGCGGTAGAGGTCGCGCATGGCCTCGATGCTGAGGCGCACGTACTGCTCGTGCTCGTCGGGCGTGAGGGTCCCGGACGCGGCCAGCTGCGTGTCGTCGGTCGCTCCGTCGACGTAGTGTCGCCGGGCGATGACCACCTGGTGGTTGCCGGCGAAGAGGCCCACCGCCTCGCGGTCGAGGTCGTCCTCGGCGAGCGGCTCGGTGTCGGCCCCGTGGGCGCCCCTGGCGCGCATGCGGATCCGTGCCAGCTCGATGACGTGTGCGCGTCCGGCCGGCGTCGCGAGGTAGGCCTCGCGGTGCGCCTGGGACTCCGGGGTCGGCTCGAACCCGTGGGTCAGGTGCCAGTAGTCGTAGCTGAGGATCTCGAAGAGGTTGGGGATGAGCCGGAACTCCGCCACCGTGTCGTCGAGCTGGTCGGCGAGCAGGCCGCGCAGCTGCGTCCATCCGCCGTCGGTGCGCACCAGCCTGGCGACCTCGGGGGTCGTCTCGAGCTTGCGCGCGGCGCAGAACGCGCAGTGCCGGTCGTGGTCGTCCGGGTCGATCGGCAGCGGTACCCGTGCGGGGACCCCGATCGGCCGGGCGGCCCGCCCCGACAAGGTCCACACCTTGGTGCCGGTGAGGGGGTTGACCTGTTTGACGGTGCCGTCGGGCAACCGGGTCAGGGGATGCCGGGTCGGTGCTCCGGGCAGGCCGAGCGATGGCTGGCTCACACCTCCAGACTAGGTGGGCTAGCGTCGGTGCGTGGCCGCCGACGACACCACCCACGCCGACCCGCTCGCGCCCTACCTCGACCCGGGCCGGGGTGTGGAGGAACGGGTCGCCGACCTCCTCGGGCGCATGACACTGCCGGAGAAGGTCGGGCAGATGCTCCAGCTCGACGCGCGGGGCGACCTCGAGGGCATCGTGCTGACCCGCCTGGCGGGCTCGATCCTGCACGCCTCACCGGAGCGGCTGCTCGAGGCCACCGAGCTCGTCGGCCGGACGCGGCTGAGGATCCCGCTGCTCACGGCCGACGACGCCATCCACGGACACTCGTTCTGGCCGGGCGCGACCATCTTCCCGACGCAGCTGGCCATGGCCTGCTCGTGGGACACCGGGCTCGTCGAACAGGCCGCTCGCGCGACCGCCGTCGAGGTGGCGGCCACGGGCATCCACTGGACCTTCTCGCCGGTCCTCTGCATCACCCGCGACCTGCGCTGGGGCCGGGTCGGCGAGACGTTCGGCGAGGACCCGCATCTCATCGGCGAGCTGGGCGCTGCCATGGTCCGCGGCTACCAGGGCGACGGGCTCACCGACCCCACAGCGGTGCTCGCCTGCGCCAAGCACTTCGCGGGCTACTCCGAGACCCAGGGCGGTCGCGACGCGAGCGAGGCCGACCTCTCCCGCCGCAAGCTCACCTCGTGGTTCCTGCCGCCCTTCGAGCGCGCGGTCCGCGAGGGCTGCCGCACCGTGATGCTCGGCTACCAGGCCATCGACGGCGTGC
>JAEWFB010000202.1 GCA_023389095.1 Actinomycetes bacterium | reverse complement strand
GCGGTCGAGATGGTGAGCAGGTAGCTGCCGGCGGCCACGAACAGGGCGTGGCCGAAGCTGAGCAGCCCGGTGCGGCCGAAGAGGACGTCGTAGCTCAGGGCGATGCCGCCCACGACGAGGCAGGTGGCGAGCAGCTGCATCGAGCCCGGGCCGTTGAGCCGCCCGGGCAGCACGCCGGGCACGTCGACCGGCAGGTACGGAAGGTACGCGAGGACTGCGAGGACGAGAACCGGTGCGAGACGGGCCGCCCACCGGCGGACCGCGGGCCGGCCGGTGCGTACGCGTGCGGGCCGCGTCATGCCGGGGCTCCCTTCAGGGACGTCGACCGCAGGAGCAGCACGAGGGCGAGCAGGAGCACGACCGACAGGTCGCCGACGCCGCTCGCGGCGTAGTAGTTGGCCAGCTGCTGCACGAGCCCGACCGCGACCGCCGCGAGGGCGGTGCCGGTCAGCGACCCCATCCCGCCGATGACGACGACGATGAAGGCGTAGATGAGCAGCGATCCACCCTGGCCCGGTGACACGGCACCGGCGTACTGGGCGTAGAGGACGCCGGCGAGCCCGGCGGCGGCGCCACCGATCGCGAAGACCACGGTGAAGGTGCGCCGCACGTCGATGCCGAGCGCCTCGACCATGGTGCGGTTCTCGACGCCGGCGCGGATGACGAGGCCGAGACGAGTCAGGTGCAGGAGCGCGAGCAGCCCGCCGAAGACGACGAGCGCCACGAGCAGGTAGACGAAGCGGTCGTTGGGGACCGTCGCCCCGAGCAGGCGCGTGATGCCGGCCGTCCAGTCGGGGCGCTCGACCGGTCGCGGGTCCGAGCCCCAGATGCCTTGTGCGGCAGCCACGCCCGCGAGCGACAGACCGACCGTGACGAGCACCTGCTGGATGTGCCGCCGGTAGAGCGGCCGGATGAGGACGACCTCGACGACCAGACCGACGACCGCACCGACGAGCACGGCGACGGCGACCGCGACGAGGAGCCGCAGCACCACCGGCCACCCCTGCGGCAGGTCGCGCATCGTCAGCCACGCGGCATAGGCGCCCGCGGTCATGAAGGCCCCGTGGGCGAAGTTGAGCACCCCCATGAGCCCGTAGACGAGGCTGAGGCCGGACGCGGCGAGGAAGTACAGGGCGCCGAGGCCCAGGCCGGTGAAGAGGATGAGGACGAGATCGCTCATGCAGCGCCCTCCCGGCGCATCGCGACGCCGAGCAGCTCGCGCGTCAGGTCGGTGTCGGCCACGAGCTCCGCGGCGTCCCCCCGGTGGACGACGCGTCCGGCGTCGAGCACGACGACGCGGTCGGCGATGCGCCGCACGAGGGGCAGGTTCTGCTCGACGAGCAGGATCGGCGTGGTGCGTGCCACCTCGGCGAGCACGTCGGCGACCTCGCTCACGAGCTTGGGCGCCAGACCCTTGGTCGGCTCGTCGACGAGCAGGAGGTCGTTGTCGCGCAGGAGGACCCGCGCGAGCGCGACCATCTGCTGCTGCCCGCCGGACAGCGTGCCGGCGCGCTGCCCACGCCGCTTGACGAGGTCGGGGAACAGCTCCGCGACGACCGGGGCGTCGGCACCGCGTTCGGGGTCGACGAGCCGCAGGTTCTCCTCGACGGTGAGACCGCCGAACACCTCGCGGTCCTCGGGGACGTAGCCCACTCCCCCTCGCACGACCCGGTGGGTGGCCATGGTCTGGATCGGCTTGCCGTGCAGCGTGATCCGACCAGTGCGCGGCGCGAGGCCGATGACGGCCTTGACGGTCGTCGTCTTGCCGACACCGTTCCGCCCGAGGAGGGCCGTGACGCCGCTCGGTGCGACGTCGAAGGTGACGCCCTGCAGGACGTGCGAGCCGCCGTACCGCACGTGGACGTCCTCGAGACGCAGGACCGGTGCCTGGGTGGGTGGTTCGAGCATCACAGTGCCTCTCCGAGGTAGGCCTGCTGCACGCGCTCGTCGGACGTCACCTCGGTGGGGGCGCCGACCGCGAGCAGCTGTCCGTGGTGCAGCACGGCGACGCGGTCGGCCAGCCCGAGGACGACGTGCATGTGGTGCTCGACCATCGCCACGGCGACACCGGAGTCGCGGACCTCGCCGATGATCTCGGTGAGGCCGTCGACGTCCTCGGCCGACACCCCGGCCATCGGCTCGTCGAGGAGGAGGACCGCGGGCTCGGCGGCGAGGGCCATCGCGAGCTCGAGCTTGCGCCGGTCGCCGTGCGACAGGTCGCGGGCGAGCGTCTGCGTGCGCCTCGGCATCCGGACCCGCGCGAGCAGCTCGGCCACCCGTCCCGTCGTGCCCGACGCGTCGAGGGCCGCCCGGCGGAACGGCGAGAACGGCGCCGGCCCGGCCGCCTGGACCGCCAGGCGCACGTTCTCACCGGCCGTCAGCCCGTCGAAGAGGGCGGAAGTCTGGAACGACCGGGCCAGGCCCAGCCGGGCCCGACGTGTTGCGCTGGTGCGGGTGACGTCGTTGTCCCGCAGCGTGATCCGGCCCTGCGTGGGTCGGGTCACGCCGCTGAGGATGTTGACGAGGGAGGACTTGCCCGCCCCGTTGGGGCCGATGATGCCGAGCAGCTCACCGGCCCCCACGGACAGGGTGACGTCGTCGAGGATCCGGGCGCCACCGACGCTCCATCCCACCGCCTCCGCGCTGATCACGTGCTGGTCACTTGAAGGGGGTGACCGGCGGGGCGACGCTCTGCGGGTCCAGCGTCTTGACCAGCTGCGGCACGACGTTGGTCCCCTGCTTCTTCAGGGTTGCGGTGAACATGGGCTGGAGCAGCGCGTGGTCCTCCGCGCGGATCGTCAGCTGCCCCTTCGGCCCCGCGAACGACCACCCCTCGAGTCCGGTGACCATCTTGTCGACGTCGGTGCCGCCCGTCTCGAGGGCGTGCACGATCATCTGCCCGGCGACGAAGCCGTCGTTGGTGAACAGGTCCACCGACGCCCCCTGCTTGGCGAGGCCGTCCTCGAGCGCCCGGTAGACGGCGTTGTCGGCCGCGCCCTCGAAGAAGTGCGAGAGGAAGTCGATCTTCGTGCCGACCTCGCCGAAGAGCGTGTGGGTGGCCTTGATGTCGAGGCCCGTGACGACCTTCGTCGTGTCGAAGACGCCCTGCTGCCCGAGGGTCGTCCACATCTGCGTCGCGTTGGCACCGGCCCAGGCGACGAAGAGCAGGTCGGGGGCGGCGGCCTTGACCTTGGAGGCGAACGGTGTCAGGTCGGTGGCGGCGGCCGGGACCTCGACGGCTGAGACCGTGGCTCCCTTGGCGCCGAGGACGGCCGTGACGGCAGCGACGTTGGCCTTCCCGAAGGCGCTGTCCTGGGCGAGCACGGTGACCTTCTTGCCCTTGACGTCCCCGAGCATCGTGCCCGCCGTCGCGACGTCCTGGTAGGTCTGGCGACCGGAGCGGAACGTGTAGCGGTTCGCTCCCGTCACGGCATCGGCCGCGGCCGGTCCGGAGATGAACAGCACCTTGTTGTCCTGGGCGAGCGGCGCGACCTGCAGGGCGACGCCCGAGGCGGTCGAGCCGGCGATGATGGTGCTGCCCTTGCCGATGAGGTCGGTGGCGGCCGACACGGCCTTGGCCGGGTCACCCGCGTCGTCGGCCTCGCTGATCTCGATCTTCTTGCCCGCGACCGCGCCGGTTCCCTTGGTGGC
Organism: Actinomycetes bacterium; assembly: GCA_023389095.1. Taxonomy (GTDB): domain Bacteria; phylum Actinomycetota; class Actinomycetes; order Actinomycetales; family Dermatophilaceae; genus Monashia. Next base: position 7,969 of record JAEWFB010000202.1, on the reverse strand, counting down.
GAAGTCGATCCCGGCCGTGAGGCCCTGGCGGTACTGCTCGCCGTAGCTCGCGAGCGGGCCCGACTTCGAGTAGACGAGCCCGACCTTGAACGTGCCTCCCGACCCGTTCGTCGACCCCGCTCCCCCGTCACCGGCCGCCGGAGCTCCCGGCTGCCCCGGTGAGCCGCAGGCAGCGACCGACAGGGCGATCATGGCGCTCGCGAGCGCCAGGCTCCAACGCTTGGACACCGATGTCCTCCACCTCTGGCGGGCGCTCGCGCCTTTGCCGCAACGAGATCCGTTGACGCCCAGCCGTTTCGGCGAACCTAGGTGAGCGCTCGAATCCTGACGGTGGGCCGCGCGCCCACAAAGCGATCAGGCACATGTGGCTCGCCGCCACGTCTGCGAGATCGGCCGGCGTCGCCGGGTGACGGTGTCAGGCGGGCAGCTCCATGCGGTGCTCCGGCGGCTCCTCGGCCGGCCAGCCCTCCGGCACGCCCCGGTCGACGAACCCGATGCGCTCGTACGCGGCGCGCGCCCCGGCGTTGTCGCTGCGGACCATGAGGTAGGTGCGGCGGTCCTGCTCGGTGGCCCAGCGGACCACGGCGTCGATGAGGGCGGCAGCGACGCCCCGGCCACGGGCGGCCGGCGCCACCCACATGGAGATGAGCTCGACCCAGTCCTGTCCGTCGCGCTGTCCGCTGGCCACGCCGACCACGGCGCCCCCGTCGGTCGCCACGAGCGTCAGGGGAACGTCGGTCAGGCGCGCCCGCCAGCGCTCGACGGGTGCCTCGACCCAGTCGGCGAAGCGGGATCCGAAGGCGCCGGGTGACTCCGACAACGAGGCGAGACGTACCGTGCGGAACGTCTCCCAGTCGTCGGGTCCGAGGGTGGCGATGTCGATGTCGGACACAGTGACCGGGCCCGGTGCAGGGCTCAGAGCCGCGGCTCGAGGTCGGCGACGACCTGGTCGGCGGTGAGACCGAGCTCCTCGAGGATCTGCCCGCGGGAGGCGTGGGGCAGGAAGCGCTTCGGGATGCCGTACGTGTGCACCGGCACCTCGACGCCGGCCTCGCGCAGGGCAAGGGTGACGGCCGAGCCGACGCCGCCACTGACGAGGTTGTCCTCGACGACGGCGACCGCGCGGGCGTGGCGGGCGAGGTCGACGACCGTGTCGCTGACGGGCAGCACCCAGCGCGGGTCGACGACGCGGACGGTGCGTCCGTGCGCGGCGATCTTCTCCCCGGCCTCGCTGGCGAGGCCCGCGAACGCGCCTACCGCGACGACGAGCAGGTCGACGTCGTCGCCGGCGTTCTCGAAGAGCACGTCGACGTCCTCGATGCTGCGCTGGGCCGTGAGCGGGTCGGCGACGTCGCCCTTGGGGAAGCGGATGACGGTCGGGCCGTCGGACACGTCGACGGCCTCGCGCAGCTGTCGGCGCACCTGGGCGCCGTCGCGCGGGGCCGCGAGGCGCAGGCCGGGCACGATCGAGGTGAGCGTCATGTCCCACATGCCGTTGTGCGAGGCCCCGTCGCTGCCCGTGACCCCGGCCCGGTCGAGGACGAAGGTGATGCCGGCGTGGTGCAGGGCGCAGTCCATGAGCAGCTGGTCGAAGGCACGGTTGAGGAAGGTCGCGTAGACGGCGACGACCGGGTGCAGGCCGGAGTAGGCCAGGCCCGAGGCCATCGTGACGGCGTGCTGCTCGGCGATGCCGACGTCGAAGACGCGGTCGGGGTAGGCGGCCGCGAACCCGTCGAGCCCCACCGGGATGAGCATCGCGGCCGTGATGGCGACGACGTCGGCGCGCTCGGCCCCGAGGGCGACCATCTCGTCGTTGAACTCGTCGGTCCAGATGCGTCCGGACACCTCGAACGGCAGCCCGGTCTCGGGGTTGAACTTGCCGACGCCGTGGAACTGGTCAGCCTCGTCCTCGACGGCCGGCTGGTAGCCGCGGCCCTTCTGGGTGAGGACGTGCACGATGACGGGGCCGCCGAAGTCGCGGGCCTTGCCGAGGGCTCGCTCGACCGCCTGCTCGTCGTGGCCGTCGACGGGGCCGAGGTACTTCAGGCCGAGGTCCTCGAACATGCCCTGCGGCGCGACGATGTCCTTGATCCCCTTCTTGACGCCGTGCAACGTCTCGAACATCGGGCCGCCGACGACGGGCGTGCGGGCCAGGGAGCGCTTCCCCCAGTCGAGGAAGCGCTCGTACCCCCGGGTCGTGCGCAGCGTCGCGAGGTGGTCGGCCAGGCCGCCGATGGTCGGGGCGTACGAGCGCGCGTTGTCGTTGACGACGATGACGAGCGGGAGGTCCTTGTCGACGGCGATGTTGTTGATGGCCTCCCAGGCCATCCCCCCGGTCAGCGCACCGTCGCCGATGACGGCCACGGTGTGCCGGCCGGTCTCACCGGCCAGCCGCCGGCCCTTCGCGATGCCGTCGGCCCACGACAGGGCGGTCGAGGCGTGGGAGTTCTCGACGACGTCGTGCGCGGACTCGGCACGGCTCGGGTAGCCGGACAGGCCGCCCTGCTTCTTCAGCTTGCTGAAGTCGTGTCGCCCGGTGAGCAGCTTGTGCACGTACGACTGGTGCCCGGTGTCGAAGACGAGGGTGTCCCGGGGCGAGTCGAAGACGCGGTGCAGCGCGATGGTCAGCTCGACGACGCCGAGGTTGGGCCCGAGGTGCCCGCCGGTCTTGGAGACCTCGGTCACGAGGAAGGTGCGGATCTCCTCGGCGAGCGCCGGCAGCTGGTCGGCCGGCAGGGCCTTGAGGTCCGCAGGGCTCGTGATGGTCTCCAGCAGGGCCACGCCGGGTCGTCCTCTCGAAGTCGTGGGCCGCATCGTCGGTGTGCCGTCGGGTCTCGACGCGTCGAGTGCGGGTCGATCGAGTCTAGGCGCAACGCTCGGGCCCACGAAAACGCCCACGCCCACCCCGTGGCACACCACACATGATCCTCGCGCGAGGGCCACACGAGGTGCAGAAGCGGCCGTTGGACGCCGACGGGTGCGGGCGTGGTCAGAGCCGTGGCGCGAAGACCTTGCCCTGGAGCGCCTCGTGGAGCAGCCGTGCCGAGCGGGTCGACGCGACGAGCCGGATTCCCTCCGCCTCGATCTCGGACAGGATCTCGGCCAGCGCCTCCGCCGGCACGTGCGGCCCGATCTCGACACGGGCCTCGCGCCAGGCCCCGCGGGTGGCGGCCACCTGTCCCTCGAGGTGGCGGCACGTGATCCAGGCGAGGGCGATGGGGTGCTTGCGCCACCCGGCGTACGCGCGGTAGTCGGGAGGGCACTGGTCGAGCAGCCAGAGCACGGCCCGCTCCTGCCATCCCGGCGCCTGGGCCGGGGGCACGCCCGGCGGCCAGCCGGGCGGGGTGTGGGCGGACATGGCTCCAGTCTGCCTCGCCTACGCTCGGACCATGACGACACCCTGGGCGGTCTTGTGGGTCACGGCCTTCCTCGACGTGCCGGCGCCCCAGCGTGCGGACGTCGTCCGGTTCTGGTCGGCCGTCACGGCCTCCACCGAGTCACCACCCCGGGGTGCCGAGGGCGAGTTCGTCAGCCTCCTTCCCGAGCAGGGCGACCCGTTCCTCGCGGTCCAGCGCACCGGCACCGGCACCGGGGGCGACCGGCCGACCGAGCCCACCGAGCCCACCGAGCCCACCAGGCCCTCGCTCCACGTCGACCTGCACGTGCCCTCCCCTGCAGACGCTGCCGAAAGGGCCATCGGGTCCGGGGCGACGGTGCTGCACCGGTCGCCGCACGGCTACGTCGTGCTCGCCTCTCCCGGCGGGTTCGTCCACTGCCTGGTGCACGCCGGGCAGCACGTGCGGCCCCAGCCGGTGCGCTGGCCGCGGGGCCACGAGAGCCTCGTCGACCAGGTCTGCCTCGACATCCCGCCCACCGTCTACGAGGCCGAGTGCCGCTACTGGTCCGAGCTCACCGGGTGGCGCCTGCGCCGGTCGGCGACCCGCCCGGAGTTCCACCACCTCGAGCGTCCCGAGGGCGTGCCGCTCCGCTTCCTGCTCCAGCGCCTCGACGCCGACCGGCCCGACCGGCCCGACCGGCCCGACCGGCCGGACAGTGGACCGGCGCCCGTGACGGCCCACCTCGACCTCGCCTGCGACGACCGCGCCGCCGAGGTGGCCCGGCACGTGTCCCTCGGGGCCGTGGTCGTCGCCGACCCGGGTGGCGGCTGGACCGTGCTGCGCGACCCCGCCGGGTCGCCCTACTGCGTCACCGACCGCGACCCGGGCAGCGGGCGCTCCCGCTGACCCGGGCCGACGCCGGTCACCCGGCACGCGTGTCCGTCACCAGTTGCGCTCGGGCCGGGGAGGCGCCGGCAGCGGGTGGTCCTGCGGGTGGATGACGTAGACGATCCCGCCGCTGTGGGGCACCCACGTGTTCTCGAACTGCTCGCGGTCGTAGGTGACGCGGACCTGGCCGTTGTCGCGGACGAGGTGTGAGGCCGGGTCGTTGCAGACGACGTCGCCCTCAGGCGTGAACCCGACGACGACCATGAGGTGGCCGTTCGTGCCGTAGCCGGCCCCGTCCAGCTCCCCCTTCTTGAACGACACCGACGTGACGAGCGGGATGCCGGCCGCGATGAACTCCTCGGCCTCGGTCAGCGAGCGCAGCCGGGTGACGAAGGCCCGCATCCGCGGCCGCGTCGCGGCGTAGGCCGCGTTGAAGGGCCAGTTGCCGGCGCCGTCGTAGGTGTAGTCGTAGACGTTGCGCGCCGCGAAGTCGACCTGCGGGTCGGTCTCGTCGGGGATCGCCTCGGTGACCCACGCGGTCTCGTCCTGGCGCGGCCCTGCGCCCCAGTAGGCGAGGACCATCGACGTCGAGGTCGGCGAGCACCAGGCCTCGCCGCCGTTGTCCCACTGCGGAAAGTGCCCGATGTGGCGCTCCTGCGAGAACGGGGGCACGTCGAGGGTGATCCCGCACCCGCGGCCGTTCGGGCTGCGCGGCACGCGGTCGGCGTCGGGCAGGGCCGAGGCCATGGCTCCCACCGAGCGCAGCCGCGGGGTCTGCCCCGTGCCGGTCGGGCGCATGAGGCGCACGACGAGCTGCCACGACTCGAGGGTGTGGCCGCTGCGCGTGGCGAGGGTGTCGGTGTAGACCGTCGCGACCGTGTCGCCCTGGCCGTTGAGGCTGGTCCGGTGGATCCCGCCGCCGTCGGCGGGGTCGTAGCGGGCCCAACGGCCCAGGACGTACTCCTTGGTCGCGACGCCACCGCTGCGTCCGCGGACGCTGACCTCGACCCACGAGCGCCCGGGCGTGTCGGCGTTCCACGACGAGACGAGCTCGGTCAGCCCGAAGCCGGGCCGCACGACCGGCGACACCCACGTCGCGACGTCGTACGTGGCCGGCGTCGCCGTCGGGTCGAACGGGTCGACGTACTCGCGGGTCCCGTCGAACGCGCCGACGGCCAGCTGGGGCCCGCTCCACTCGCGATAGGCGACGTGCCGGGTGTCCGGCCCGCCCGGGACGGACGAGGCGGTCGCCGACGACACCCTGGTCAGGCCGAGGACCGCGGCGCCGGCCGCCGAACCGAGGACGACGCGTCGGGTCGGCGACCCCGGACCGGGGCGGGCAGCGCCGGCGCCGCCGGACGCGTCGAGGTCCTTCGAGCTGCCGGAGGGGACGAGGGGGTCAGGCGACATGGCACACCTTCCGCGGGATGGGCGCGGCCGGGCCGGCGTGCTCGACGCGGGCCCGGCGCTGCTGGGCTCCGCCAGTGAACACCTGCGCATGCCCGCCACGGGGCTTACGCGTGGACGGTTTTCACGATGCGGCCCCGGGGCGTGGAAAATTTACGCGCCCTTGACCCGCCGACGGGCGGTCAGGCCCAGTTGGCCTCCGCCGGCGGCGGCGGGAGCTCGACCCGGTGCGGGTGGATGACGTAGGTGAGGCCACCGTTGTCCCCGAGCCACACGCGCTCGAACTGGTCGCGCCGGTACACCGCTCGGACGGCGTCGTTGCTCGCCACCCGGTGCGAGTTCGGGTCGTTGGACACGACGTCGCCCTCGTCGGTGAACCCGACGATCGTCAGCAGGTGCCCGCTCGTGTCGTAGCCGGCGCCCTCGAGCTCGTCCTCGCGGAAGGTCACCGAGACGACGAGCGGCACGCCGGCCGCGACGAACGCCTCGGCCTCGGTGAGGTCGCGCAGCCGCGTCACGTAGGCCCGCAGTCCGCGGGTGGCGGCGTAGGCGGTGTTGAAGGCCCAGTTGCCGGCGCCGCCGAAGGAGCGGTCGAAGACGCGGCGGACGCCGTGGACGACGACGGGGTCGATGTCGTGACCGACCCAGGCCGCCTCCTCGGCGCTCGGGCCGGAAGCCCAGTGCTCGAGCAGCATCGTCGTGGAGGTGGGCGAGCACCACGACTGCCCGCCGCTGTCCCAGTGCGGGAAGGTGTCGACGTGCAGGCGCTGCGAGTGCGGCGGCACCGGCACCTCGTGGCCCGGTCCCCCGCCCGGCAGGCTCGTCGGCTCGTCGGGCGCGATGGCGAAGCGCGAGGCCACCGCACCGACGAGCGACACCTCGACGCCGCCGCCCGACGCTCGCTCGGCGGCCTGCACGGCCTCCTCGGTGGCCAGGGCCGTCAGCCGCAGCTGCCAGCGCTCGAAGCCACGGCCCGGCGCCGAGTGCCACGTGTCGGCCGAGACGCTGCCGGCCTCGAGCTGCTGGCCGCGCACCGTGGTGCGGGTGACCGGCGCCTCCCCCTCGGGGTCGTCCTCGGCCCATCGCGCGAAGGTCACCCACGGCGTCCAGCCGCCGGGGTCGGCGACCCGCCCCTCGACGTGCAGCCACGTGCCCGGAGGTGTCCGGGCGTTCCACGACGGGATGAGCTCCGTTGCGGTGAAGGTGATCTCGACGACGGGCGACTCCCAGACGCTCGCGGCGTAGGTCCGCGGCCCGGCGTCCTCCACGTGCACGTCCCGGTAGGCGACGTCCGCTGCCGGCTCCCACTCGAAGCCGGACTCCCAGACCGTCAGGGACGCGTGTCGCTCGCTCACGCGTCGAGCATGCCATTCGTGCGGGTCCACGGATGCGTCGGGGCCCGGCCACCGACGGACGGTGACCGGGCCCCGATGCGAAGGCTCGGCGGGAGCCTCGTGCTCAGCCCGCGACGAGCGAGCGCAGCACGTACTGCAGGATGCCGCCGTTGCGGTAGTAGTCGGCCTCACCGGGGGTGTCGATGCGCACGACCGCGTCGAACTCGACGGTCTCACCCGACTCCTTGGTGGCGACGACCTTGACGGTCTTCGGCGTCGTGCCCTCGTTGAGGGCCGTGATGCCCGTGATCGAGAAGGTCTCGGTGCCCTCGAGGCCGAGCGAGTCGGCGTTCTGGCCCGCCGGGTACTGCAGCGGGATGACGCCCATGCCGATGAGGTTGGAGCGGTGGATGCGCTCGTAGCTCTCGGCGATGACCGCCTTGACGCCGAGCAGGCTCGTGCCCTTGGCCGCCCAGTCTCGCGAGGAGCCGGAGCCGTACTCCTTGCCCGACAGGATGACGAGCGGGGTGCCGGCGGCGGCGTAGCCCTGCGCGGCGTCGTAGATCGTCGTCTGCTCGCCGCCGTTGGTGAAGTCGCGCGTGTAGCCGCCCTCGACGCCGTCGAGGAGCAGGTTCTTCAGGCGGATGTTGGCGAAGGTGCCACGGATCATGACCTCGTGGTTGCCGCGGCGCGAGCCGTAGGAGTTGAAGTCCTTGCGCTCGATGCCGTGCTCGGCGAGGTACTTGCCCGCGGGGCTGTCGTTCTTGATCGCACCGGCCGGGCTGATGTGGTCGGTCGTGACCGAGTCGCCGAGCTTGGCGAGCACGCGGGCGCCCTCGATGTCGGCGACCGGCGACGGCTCGGTCGACATGCCCTCGAAGTACGGGGGCTTGCGCACGTACGTCGACTCCGCGTCCCACGCGAAGGTGTCGCCCTCGGGGGTCGGCAGCGAGCGCCAGCGCTCGTCGCCGGCGAAGACGTCGGCGTAGTCCTCGGTGAACA
>JAEWFB010000176.1 GCA_023389095.1 Actinomycetes bacterium | reverse complement strand
CCTCTACGGCTCACCGGTGCCCGACTACACCGCGCCTGCCGACCGCACGACCGAACCCGGCACCGCCGTCCTCGCCCTCGTGACACGCATCGTCGACGCCGCCGCTCGCGCCGACCGCTGCCCCGTGCCTTCGCGGACGCTCGGTCACCTCGCCGAGCCGGCGGTGGGGGCCTTCCTCGACGACGACTTCTTCGCGGGCACGGCGATCGACGCGGCGGCGTTGGCCCAGGGCCTCAGCGCCTGGACGCTGCTGCTCGGCGCCGTCACGAGCGAGGTGTTCGACCAGCTCGGCCCGGTGGCCGACGCCGAGGCCCTCTTCGCCTGGCACGTCGCCGTGTCGCGGCGCCTGGTCGTCACCGACTGACCCGACGCGGCGGGCCGGCGAGCGTCGCCCGACGAAACGAACCAAACGGGCACTCGTGACTAGTCACCACGTACCGGACAGCGCCTCGTTCGCCGGACGGCCCTGGCGCGTTACGCCCGTCCACAGCTGTCCACATCGGCATCCACAGCGGTGTGCACAGCGTGACCGCGTCGTGACCCGACCGTCCGCAACCCACAGGCTCTACTCCCAGCTGTGGTTATCCACCCCTGTGGACAACTCTGTGGAAGTGGCCTGGTCCGTCACCCACAGGTGACTAGCCACCAATGCGCACAAAACGGACATGCCCTCCGACTGTTTCCACAAGGGCACTGTGGACAGGTGTGGACGAGGACGGAAATCTTGCGGAAAAACTGCACCGTGCTTGTGAGCGACGTGTGAACGACGAGAAGGCGTCCACAGCACCGCCTGGCCGGCCCCGTCGACGACCCACAACCCCTGCACACGCGAAACGACGCGCTGACCTGCGTCGACATCGGTTGTCCACAGGATCCACAGCACCTATGACGATGACGAGAACCCAGATGACGGGAGATGCCCCGACAACGAGGGTCTCGAGCGACCCGACGGCTGGGGCGGGGAGGGCCGGTGCAAGACTCCCCCCGACACGGCCCTGCAGCAGGCGCCGGGGCCCACGACCGTTTGTGGCGTGTTTGTGGTGCCACCTCGGGCGCAGGGGCTAGTGTCTGAGCCCCCATGTCCAACCTGTCGAAGTGAGAGCACCGTGAAGTTTCGGGTTGAGCGAGACGTCCTGGCCGAGGCCGTGACCTGGGTGGCGCGTGGACTGCCCGCGCGCCCGCCCGTGCCCGTGCTCGCGGGCGTGCTCCTCGAGGCCAGCGAGGAGGGCTCGCTGACGCTGTCGGCCTTCGACTACGAGGTCTCCGCGAAGATCACGGTCCCGGCCGACGTCGCCGAGGCCGGCCAGGTGCTCGTGCTCGGCCGCCTGCTCGCCGACATCTCGCGCAACCTGCCGAACAAGCCGATCGACGTCAGCACCGACGGCACGAAGGTCAACGTCGCCTGCGGCTCGTCGCGCTTCAGCCTCCGCGAGATGCCGGCCGCGGACTACCCGACGCTCCCGGCAGCTCCCGAGACCAGCGGCACCATCGCCGGCGACACCTTCACCCAGGCGGTCGCGCAGGTCTCCATCGCGGCCGACCGCGGCGACACGCTGCCGATCCTCACCGGCGTCCGCGTCGAGATCGACGGCGACAAGGTGACGCTGCTCGCCACCGACCGCTACCGCCTCGCGATGCGCGAGCTGACGTGGACCCCGAGCGAGTCCGACGCCAACCACGTCGCGCTCGTCCCGGCCCGCCAGCTGTCCGACACGGCCAAGGCCCTCGGTGCGTCCGGCTCGGTGTCGCTCGCGTTCGGCGCCGGCGGCGACGGCCTCATCGGCTTCGAGGCAGGCCAGCGCCGTGCCACCACGCGCCTGCTCGACGGCGAGTACCCGAAGGTCACCTCGATCTTCCCGACGAGCGTCGACACCGAGGCCGTCATCGAGACCGCGGCCATCGAGGAGGCCGTCAAGCGCGTGGCCCTCGTCGCCGAGCGCAACACCCCGGTGCTGCTGAAGTTCACCGACGGCCAGGTCGCCATCGAGGCGGGCACCGGCGACGACGCGCAGGCCTCCGAGGCGGTCGAGGCCACGCTCACCGGCCCCGAGATCCAGATCGCGTTCAACCCGCAGTTCCTGCTCGACGGCCTGCACGCCGTCGGCACCCCGTTCAGCCGGCTGTCCTTCACCCAGCCGAGCCGTCCGGCGGTGCTCTCCGGCCAGGAGGAGGCCGACGGCGAGCCCGACGGCACGTACCGGTACGTCCTCATGCCGGTCCGCTTCGCCAGCTGACCCACCCGCCGATCCGACGCCGTTCCCCTCGGGGTGACGGCCCCGGGGCCCCGCCCGACGCGGGCGAGCCCGCCGGTGCACCCGCTGCCCCGGCAGGCGTAGCCTCGAACCGCTCCAGCTCCACCGGCGCTCCCTGCCGCACCCGCTCCCCGCACTTCCCCAGAAAGGCTCCGACATGCAGCTCGGTCTGATCGGTCTCGGCAAGATGGGCGGCAACATGCGGGAGCGGTTGCGCCGTGCGGGCCACGAGGTCATCGGGTTCGACTTCAACCCGGCCGTGCGCGACGTCGGCTCACTGCCGGCGCTCGTCAAGAAGCTCGAGGCGCCCCGCGTCGTGTGGGTCATGGTCCCGGCGGGCGACCCGACGCGCGAGACGATCGCCAAGCTCGGCGAGCTGCTCGAGCCGGGTGACCTCGTCATCGACGGCGGCAACTCGCGCTTCACCGACGACTTCGAGAACGCCAAGCTGCTGGCCGGCAAGAAGATCGGCTACGTCGACTGCGGCGTCAGCGGCGGCATCTGGGGCCTGGAGAACGGCTACGGCCTCATGTGCGGTGGCGACAAGAAGTGGGTCAACAAGGCGATGCCCATCTTCGACGCGCTGCGCCCGGAGGGCCCGCGCGAGGAGGGCTTCGTCCACGCCGGCAAGGTCGGCGCCGGCCACTACACGAAGATGGTCCACAACGGCATCGAGTACGGCCTCATGGCCGCGTACGCCGAGGGCTACGAGCTGCTCGAGAAGAAGGACATCGTCACCGACGTCCCCGGCGCCTTCAAGGCGTGGAGCCGCGGCACCGTCGTGCGGTCCTGGCTGCTCGACCTCATGGTCAAGGCGCTCGAGGAGAACCCCCACCTCGACGACGTCTCGGACTACACCAACGACTCGGGCGAGGGCCGGTGGACCGTCGAGGAGGCCATCGCCCTGTCGGTGCCGATGCCGGTCATCTCGGCCTCGCTCTTCGCCCGGTTCGCCTCCCGCCAGGACAGCTCGCCGACGATGCAGGCGGTGGCGGCGCTGCGTGGCCAGTTCGGTGGCCACCAGGTCATGAGCATCGCCGAGGGCGAGGCCCTGCGCACCGGGTCCACCCCCGCGGCACCGGCCAAGAAGGCGACCGCCAAGAAGGGCGCGACCAAGCGCGCCGCGACGAAGGCCGCGAGCAAGCGGGCCGCCGCCTCGGCGTCCCAGGCGAACGTCGCGACGGCGAAGCGGACCGCGGCGTCCGGGCGCAAGGCCGCCTCCAAGGCCACCGACACGGCCGACACGGCGCGCGGCCAGAAGCGCGCCGCCAAGAAGGCCTGAGCCCAGGGCCCGGTTTCGTTGCATGTCCGGCACCTGACCCTCAAGGACTTCCGCAGCTACCCGAGCGCCGAGCTCGCGCTGTCGCCGGGGGTCACGACCCTCGTGGGCCTCAACGGTCAGGGCAAGACGAACCTCGTCGAGGCGGTCGGCTACCTCGCGACGCTCGGGTCGCACCGCGTCGCGACCGACCAGCCGCTCGTGCGGTTCGGGGCGAGCCAGGCGGTGATCCGCGGCGCGGTCGTGCGCGACGACCGGGAGACGCTCGTCGAGCTGGAGATCACCCCGGGCCGGGCGAACCGGGCCAGGCTCGGCCGCGCGCCGGTCAAGCCGCGCGACGTCCTCGGCACGGTGCGCACCGTGCTGTTCGCGCCGGAGGACCTCGCCCTCGTCAAGGGCGACCCCTCGGAGCGACGCCGGTTCCTCGACGACCTGCTCGTGCAGCGCCAGCCGCGCTGGGCGGGGGTGCGCTCGGACTACGACAAGATCCTCCGGCAGCGCAACGCGCTGTTGAAGTCGGCGGCTCCGGTGCTGCGCAAGGGAGCCCGCTACCGGCCGCGGCCCGGCGACCCGAGCAGCGACGAGGCCCGCGAGGCGGCGCTGCACACGCTCGACGTGTGGAACGACCACCTGGCGGGCGTGGGGTCACAGCTGGTCTATGCCCGGCTGCGGCTGCTGCGCGACCTCGTGCCCGACCTCGCCGAGTGCTACGACGCCGTCAGCGCGGCCGCCTCGAACGCCCGGGCCACGTACCGCAGCTCGCTGCACGAGGACCTCGCAGCACGCATCGCCGCCGGTGAGGTGCCGGAGGTCGAGGAGCTGCGCACCGGGATGCTCGAGACCCTGGCGCAGGTGCGCGCCAGCGAGGTGGAGCGCGGCGTGACCCTCGTCGGTCCGCACCGCGACGACCTCGTGCTGTCGCTCGGCGAGCTGCCGGCCAAGGGCTACGCGAGCCACGGCGAGTCGTGGTCGTTCGCGCTCGGGCTGCGGCTCGCGGCCTACCGCCTGCTGCGCCGCGACCTCGGCGATGACCCGGTGCTCGTGCTCGACGACGTCTTCGCCGAGCTCGACTCCGGCCGCCGCGAGCGGCTCGCCGAGCTCGTCGACGACTGCGAGCAGGTGCTCATCACCGCGGCGGTCGGCGCCGACGTGCCCGACCGCCTGCGCGAGCGGGGGGCCACCTTCGCCGTCGAGCTCGGCGCCGTGGCATCTCCGGGTGTGACCGACGCCGACGCCGACGCGTCGGGAGTGGCGCTGGTCGGCCTCGAGGCCACCGACGCCCTCCCCGACGCCCTCCCCGACGCCGGTGCGTCGTCGGGCGCAGGGGCTGCGGACACCGCGGACGGGGAGTCGACGACGGATGGCTGACGACAGCAGGCCGGACGCCGGGGGCCCGGACCGCGACCCGGCGGCGCCGGGTGCCGACGACGCGAAGCCTCCGGCGGGCGAGAACGACGGTGACGCCGGCTCGGCCGGTGCGCTCGAGGAGCCGGGGCCGACCGACACCGACACCCGCATCACCGACGCGGCCGCGTCGGCCCTGGCGCGGGCCCGGGCCGCGGCGTCGGAGAAGGGGCTCCGCCCCGGGATGAAGCCGCGCAAGCGGCGTCGGCCCATCGGCGAACCGACGCTGTCGGGGTCGAGCCGCGACGGGCGCGACCCGACGCTGCTCGGCGACCAGCTCGACCGGCTCCTACTCGACCGTGGCTGGCGCGTCGACGTGGCGGTCGGGTCGGTGATGGGCCGCTGGCCCGAGATCGTCGGTCCAGACATCGCCGGGCACGTCGTTCCCGCGACCTTCGTCGACGGGGTGCTGACGGTGCGGGCCGACTCGACGGCCTGGGCGACGCAGATGCGCCTGCTGGCCTCCTCGCTGCTGGCCCGGATCGAGGAGGAGGTCGGCGTCGGCGCGGTGAGCGAGCTGCGGGTCGTCGGGCCGAGTGCGCCGTCGTGGAACCGGGGCGCCCGCCGCTCCCCCGACTCGCGCGGCCCCCGCGACACGTACGGCTGACCCGACGGGCCCGACCAGTCTGACCAGCGTGACGGCCCGACCGGCTTGCCCGGGCGGCTGTCGGCGCGGCGACGCACACTGGGTCCATGAGCCCGACGTCGACCCACCGCTGCATGATCGTCCCGCCGTACATGCTCGAGGAGCTGGCGCGCAGCGCCGAACCCCACGTCGCGTCCGAGGCGCGCCAGGCGCTGCGGCACGACGCGTCGGTCCGCCAGCTGCGCGGCGCGCCCGAGACGCTCGCCTCGCGGCGGCTCCCACCCCGGCCCGGCACGTCCACGGGCGGCACGTCGGGTGCCTCGACCACCGGCACGCCGGTGCCGGAGCGCACCATCGCCGACGCGAAGGGCACCCAGACGACCCCGGGCACCACGGTGCGGCGCGAGGGCGGCGCGGCGTCGTCCGACCCGGCCGTCAACGAGGCCTACGACGGGCTCGGCGCCACCTGGGAGCTGTGGTGGCAGGCCTACCAGCGCAACTCGCTCGACGGCCAGGGGCTCCCGCTGCTCGCGACCGTCCACTACGGCCGCAACTACGACAACGCCTTCTGGAACGGCACCCAGATGGTCTTCGGCGACGGCGACGGCGTCATCTTCGAGCGGTTCACCAAGAGCGTCGACGTCATCGGGCACGAGCTGGCCCACGGGGTCACCGAGCACACCGCCGGCCTGACCTACCAGGGGCAGTCCGGGGCGCTCAACGAGTCGATCTCCGACGTCTTCGGCGTCCTCGTCAAGCAGCACCAGCTCGGGCAGTCCGCCGACCAGGCCGACTGGCTCGTCGGCGCCGAGCTGCTCAACCCGTCGGTCAAGGGCCGTGCGCTGCGCGACATGCGCAACCCCGGCACCGCCTACGACGACCCGCGCCTCGGCAAGGACCCGCAGCCGGCCGACATGGCCCACTACGTCGACACCCAGGACGACAACGGCGGCGTCCACATCAACTCCGGCATCCCCAACCGTGCGTTCGCCCTCGCCGCCCTCGCCATCGGCGGCAACGCCTGGGACGACGCCGGGCACATCTGGTACGCCGTCGTGTCGGGCGGCACGATCGAGCCGGACTGCGACTTCGTGACCTTCGCGAACCTGACGGTCGACGCTGCCGCCGCCGCGCACGGTGACGGCTCCTCCCAGCACACCGCGGTCGTCGACGCCTGGCAGCAGGTCGGCGTCCTCACGGCCGGCAGTCCGGCACCGGCGTCCTCCGGCTCCGGGTCGGCGGGTGGCCAGGCGGGCGGTGACTCGGCTGGTGGCACCGGCAGCGCGCCCCCGAGCACCGACGCGCACGTGGTGCTCCGACGCACCGGCGGGTTCGCCGGGCAGGTGCGCGAGCGGCGGCTCGCGATCGGCGAGCTGTCCGAGCGCGACCAGAAGGACTGGCAGCACCTGCTCGGTGCGCCGACCCTCCAGCGGATCGCCGCCTCGACCGAGCGCACGCACCCCGATGCGTTCATCTACTCCGTCGTGTGCGACGAGGCCGGCTGCGACGTGACGCTCCAGGAGCCGCACCTGCCCGAGGCCATCCACTCCCTCTTCGAGCGCACCCTCGCCCAGCCCGACGAGTGACGGGGCAGGCCCTTGCGGTCCCGGCGGGCCCTGCCCGCGTGGGTGCGAGGCAGGGACCGCCCGGCCTGTCAGTTGACGGAAAGGATGTACGGGTCCTCACCGTTCGGGATGCCGGTCGGGTCGCGAGGCAGTGCCGGCGCGACCACCTCGCAGACACCGTCGAGGTTGCACCGCTGCAGGTCGCGCGTGCCGGCCGTCGCCCCGACCTGAACGGTGACCGTGCCGCCGGCATCCATGCGGTAGCTCACCGGGGAGCCCACCCCGGTGGCTTCGTCCCCTCGTCCCTCGAGGACGACCGCGGCGTCGCTCGTCTGCACGACGACGAGCCCGCCGTACCGGAACGTCGTGCCGTCCGGGTTGAGCTGCGAGCGGTCGAGGCCGTCGTCGTAGCCGGTCGCGAGCAGGAACCGCCCGTCGGCCGAGAACGACCGGAACATCAGGGGGCCGCACAGCCGCCAGCGGGTCCGGTCGGTCGCGAGGTCGACGAGGTCGTGGCACGTCTGGGTCTGTCGCACGTTCGGGTCCTGCTCCGTGAGGGCCGTTCCGGTGGCGCCGTCGACCAGCGCCAGGCGGTGCGGGACGGGCCGGCGGGTCCCGGTGGCGACGTCCCACGCGACGGCTGCGTCGAGGAAACCCCGGTTGGCGTACACCACGGAGCCGACGAGACCGATGGTGCGGAAACCGCCGGGCGTGCCCGCGGCCGGGTCGCAGGTGCACGTCGAGGCAGCAAGGGTCCGCACCAGACGGCCGGAGGAGTCGAAGGCCCGCAGGGTGCCCGCGTCGTCGTCGACGACGAAGAGCGTCCCGTCGGCGTTGACGGTGGCCGAGCCCGGCACCTCCACGACCGTGCGGCCCCGGGCGTCGAGCACGTAGGTCGACAGGGTCGGCGTCTGGGTGACGAGCCACCGACCGCCGGCCAGGCGGGCGAGCGAGCCGGCCGGGATCTGCTCCGCGAACCGGACGGTCGCCGAGCCGTCGTGGATGACGCCCTCGGCCAGGTAGGGCACGTCGGTCGTCGCCGTCACACCACCGGTGGCGGGCCGGAGGGTGGCCCGAGCCGGTGCACCGTCGGCGGTGACGGTCGGGGTGGAGGTCGGCGCCGGGGTGGAGGTCGGTGCGGAGATCGTCGCGGAGCCGGTGGGCGCGGGACGCGTCGGCGCCTGGGTGGCCGTCGTCGTCGCGGGTGCCACGGGGACCGTGCGGTTCGGGTGCGGGGAGAGCG
>JAEWFB010000093.1 GCA_023389095.1 Actinomycetes bacterium | reverse complement strand
TCGACGGGATCACGGCCGAGGTCGAGCACGCCCGCGCGCTCGCCGAGGGCTCCCCGTCGGTCGTCACCCCGCTCAACCGCTACCTCGGCTACGAGACCGCCGCGGCCGTCGTCAAGCAGGCCGTCCGCGAGCGGAAGACGATCCGTGAGGTCGTCATCGAGCAGGGCCACGTCGCCGACGGACGCCTCACCGAGGAGCAGCTCGACGCCGCCCTCGACGTGCTCGCCATGACGCGTCCGCCGAGCGTGTCGTGACCGCCGGCGAGCAGGTCGGAGGGCTGGCTCTCGGGACGCGCGCCGGACGGCTCGTCGTCACGGCAGCCGTGCTCGGCTCCGGGATGGCGATGCTCGACGGCACCGTCGTCAACGTCGCCCTCGTGCGCATCGGCCGCGAGCTGTCCGCCGATCTGGCTGGGCTGCAGTGGATCTCGAACGGCTACCTCCTCGCGCTGGCCTCGCTCATCCTGCTCGGCGGCTCGCTCGGCGACCGCTACGGCCGCCGGCGCGTCTTCGTCATCGGCGTCGCCTGGTTCACCCTCGCCTCGGCGGCGTGCGGTTTGGCCCAGTCGCCCGGGCAGCTCATCGCCGCCCGGGTCCTGCAGGGCATCGGCGGGGCCCTGCTCACCCCGGGCAGCCTCGCCATGATCCAGTCGACGTTCCGCCACGACGACCGCGGCCGCGCCATCGGTGCGTGGTCCGGCCTCGGCGGCATCGCGGCCGCCATCGGCCCGTTCGTCGGCGGCTGGCTCGTCGAGTACGCGAGCTGGCGCTGGGCGTTCCTGCTCAACGTGCCCCTCGGCGTCCTCACCGTGATCATCGCGGTGACCTCCGTGCCCGAGACGCGCGACGCCGAGGCCGACCACACCTTCGACGTCGCCGGTGCGGTGCTGGCCACGCTCGCGCTCGGCGTCACGACCTTCGCCCTCATCGAGCACGACGCTCTCGGCGCCGGCGGCACCGTGGCCGTCGCGACGGTGGGGGTCCTGCTCGGGGTGGCCTTCGTCGTCGTCGAACGCCGCACCCACCACCCGATGGTGCCCCCGTCGCTGTTCGCCTCACGCCAGTTCAGCGCCGCCAACGGCATGACCCTGCTCGTGTACGCGGCGCTCGGCGCCGTCTTCTTCTTCCTCACCCTCCAGCTCCAGACGGTGCTCGGGTGGGGGCCGCTGCCGGCCGGCGTCGCCACCCTGCCGATCACCGTGCTCATGCTCCTCTTCGCGGCCCGCGGCGGAGAGCTGGCGGCGCGCATCGGGCCACGCGTGCCCATGACGGTCGGCCCGGTGTTCTGCGGGCTCGGCACGCTGCTGCTGTCCGGAGTGAACGCGTCGTCGTCGTACTGGACCGGGGTGCTGCCCGGCGTCACGGTCTTCGGCATCGGGCTGGTGCTGCTCGTCGCCCCGCTCACCGCCACCGTGCTCGCCGCGGCGCCCGACCGCTTCGCCGGCGTGGCCAGCGGCGTCAACAACGCCGTGGCCCGGTCGGGCAGCCTGCTGGCCGTGGCCGCGCTCCCGGCCGCCGTGGGCCTGTCCGGCGCGGACTACGCCCGACCCGTGGCGTTCTCGTCGGCCTACCGGACGGCGATGCTCGTCTGCGCCGTGATGCTGCTCGCCGGTGCCGCCGTGTCGTGGCTGCTCATCCGCAACGACGTGCCGGAGCCCGAGGGCCAGCCTCGCGAGAAGGTCGAGGAGCCCGTCGCCGCGGTGGGCGCCGGCCCACGGAGCCCGGCAGGCTGGTCCTGCTCGGGCATCCAGGGCTGCCCCGGCACGAGCACCGAACGGTCCGGTGCCGTCGGAGCGTCACGATGACGCTGGACGACGTGGAGGCCTTCCTCGCGACGCTCGCGGGCTGCCGCGCCCGACGCGTCGACGGTCGGCGCGGCTGGTACGTGGACGGGCTGCTCGTGGCGAGGACCGACGCCCCCGGCACCCTGCTCGTCCGCGTCGGCGGCACGGACCGCGAGCGGCTGGTGACCGACCACCCGGACACCTTCGGCGTGCCACCGGCGTGGGAGGCGCACACCAAGGTGCAGGCCGACCTCTCTGGGGACCGGGCCGCGCTCGAGGAGGCACTACGCCTCGCCTGGCAGCGCCAGCGCGCCGCACGCTCCACCTGACGGCGCTCCGCCCCGCGCGGTCAGCCGAGGAACTGGCTGAGGGTCAGCTCGGCCCCCTGCGGGTCGCGCACGAGCGCGGTCCGGGTCCACGCGTTGTCGTCGGAGGCGAGTACGGCGCCGCCGTGCTCGGTGACGAGGCGGGCGGCGGCGTCGCGGTCGGCAACGGTGAACGTCACGCTCCAGCGGGCACGCTCCCCCGCGTCCACTGGCAGCCACCACGCGATGGCGTCCTCGAACCCCGGCGGCACGTTGCCCTGCGCCTGCCGCTCGCGGATGCCCGGGTCGACCGTCGCGTCGAGGTGGTCGCCGTACCCGGGCCGGCGCACGAGCGTCGCGAACCCGAGGTCGTCGAGCTGCCAGCCGAAGAGCGCGCCGTAGAAGCGCGCTGCTGCGTCGCGGTCGGCGCTGTGCAGCTCGCTGAAGTTCCAGGCGCCGGGCACGTTGGCGACCTGCGCACCGAGGCGCCGCCGGGCCTCCCAGAGGCGCACCTGCGCACCGAAGGGGTCGGTGGCCACGACGGACCGACCCCCCTCTCCGGCCTGGGTGGGCGGCTGGATGACCGTGCCACCGAGCTCGGCCACCCGGGCCGCTCCGGCGTCGGCGTCGTCGACGGCCACGTACGTGTTCCACGTCGGCGTCGGGGCCCCACCCGCGTCGGGACCGTCACCGCGCGGTGGCTCGGCCGGCCCGCCGAGGCCCGCTACGTCGGCGCCGTCGAGCTGGGCGATGACGTAGCGGACCGGGGCGTCGGGCGGCGTGGCCGGGACGAAGGTCCACCCGAGGACGGCG
>JAEWFB010000088.1 GCA_023389095.1 Actinomycetes bacterium | reverse complement strand
GCTGGGCCCTGCCCCGCGTCGCGTACGCGTGGTCCTCCACGTGACGCACGGCGAGGACCATGAGCACGAGAACGGCCAGCCACCAGAGGTCGCTGCCCTGACGGGCGGACACCCAGGCCACGGCCGCGACCATGGCGAACTCCTTGACGCGGTCGCTGACGGCGTCGAGCCACCCGCCGAGCGCGCTGGAGACCCGGGTGAAGCGGGCGATCTCCCCGTCGACGCAGTCGACGACCAGTGACGCCTGCAGGAGCACCGCGGCGCAGAGCCACGCCCACCAGACACCGGTCGCGACGGCCGCGCAGGCGGCGAGACCGAGCGCGAGGCTCACGGCGGTGACCGCGTTCGGGCTCCAGTCGCGGGCGAGGCCGTACGCCGTCAGCCGCCGTGAGAGGGGCCGGATCGCCAGCATGGAGAAGACGCCGTCGTTGCCGCGCGACGCGGCCCGCAGGCGCTGCTGCCACGGGGAGCCGGGGGCGCCCTCCACGTGCCAGGCCCCGCGCCCGATGCGCTGGTGGGCGAGGCTGACGGCCCGCACCGGCAGCCCGGAACGGACGGCTGCGAGCAGGACGAGGTAGACGGCATTCGCGGCCGGGTCCAGCCGGACCGGGCTCCCACGCAGCACCTGCGCGGCGTCCGCCAGGGCCCCGGCCAGCGCGGCACGGTCAGCGCCACGGACGCGAACGACGCCCGCGGCGTAGGCGTTCGGGCCACCGACGGCGAACCCCGCGACCCCGACCCCGACGACGAGCCGCCCGGCCCTCGACACCCGTACCGGCGCGGGCGCTCCGCTGCGGTCGGTCACGTTCGCGCCGTCGACGACGACGGCGCAGGTGGCATCGGCGCCGTCGAGGGCATCGAGCAGCGCGACCGGGCTCACGTCCACGTCCGCGGCGACGAGGACGAGGGCGGACGCGGCGTCGGACCGCGCCACCGCTGCGAGGTCGTCGAGGACCTCGGCGAGGTCGAGGTCCTCGGCGCCGTCGGGGTGGTGCGCGTGGAGGGCGTAGGCCGCGGCGAGCCCGTCCGGTGCGGCGGTGCCGGCCGGTGCCGCCGCGGCGCCGGGCAGGACCACGAGCGTGCCGCCGTCAGAGGTGCCTCGCAGGGAGCGGGCTCGGGCGCTACCGACCAGCGGGGGCTCGCTCCACGTCACCGCGCCGCATCCGCGTCGGCGTTGTACTTCTCGAGGATCTCCTCGATCGGCCCGTCGCCGACGAGGCTGCCCCGGTTCAGGTAGAGGCCGCGCTCGGCGAAGCGCCGCAGGTCGGCCTCGCTGTGCGACACCATGAAGAGGGTCTTGCCCCCCGCCAGCATGTTCTCCATGCGCAGGTAGCACTTCTCGCGGAAGGCACGGTCGCCCACCGCCAGGACCTCGTCGACGAGGACGACGGGCTCGTCGAGCGTCGTGATGAGCGCGAACGCGAGCCGCACCTGCATGCCCGAGGAGAAGTGGCGGAACGCCATGTCCATCCCCGCCTGGACCTGGGGCCCGGCGAAGTCGACGATCTCCTCGTAGCGCTCGTCCATCTGCTCCTTGGTCAGCCCGTGGAGTCCGGCGGCGAGGTAGAGGTTGTCGCGTGCGGTGAGCTCTCCGAGGAAGCCGCCCGTCAGCTCGATGAGGGGCGCGACCCCGCCACGGACCCGCACCCTGCCCTGGTCGGGGATCATGACGCCGGCGATCATCTTCAGGAGCGTGCTCTTGCCGCTGCCGTTGCCGCCGACCAGGCCGACCGCCTCTCCCGGAGCGACCGAGAAGGACACGTCGCGCAGCGCCCAGAAGGTGTCCTTCGGAGACGTGCTGCGTCCCTTGAAGACGATCTCGCGCAGCGACATCTTCCGTCGACGGCTGCGGTAGAACTCGATGCCGAGGTCGTGCACCTCGATGACAGGTTGCATCAAATTTCCTTGAGCACGGGGGCCTCGAGCCGCTTGAACACGATCGTGCCGGCCACGAGGGTGATGAAGGTGATGACGACGGAGGAGATGATCGCCGGGAGGTTGAGCTCGTGGGGGAAGAAGCCTCCGCGGTACATCTCGAGGATCCCGGCCATCGGGTTGAGCAGCAGCAGGTCGCGCAGGAACGGCGGGGCGGCGTGGACGCCGTAGATGATCGGCGTCGCGTAGAAGCCCATCCGCAGCGCGATGCGCACGATCCGGGGCATGTCGGTGAAGAGCACCGTGACCGGCGCGAGGATCAGGCCGAGTCCGACCGACAGCAGGAACTGCAGGATGATCGCCAGGGGGAACAGCAGGATTCGGTAGTGCACGCTCGTCTGGCCGACCGCGATGAAGTAGATCGCGAAACCCGCCAGGACCGGCAGGGAGAGCACGAACTCGATGCCCTTGGCGACGACGATCCGCACGACCCACAGCTCGCGAGGCAGGTTGGTGGAGCGGACGAGCCGCGCCTCGGCCAGCAGGGCCCGTGAGGTCTCGGTCGCACACTGCGAGAACCACTGCCAGGCGAGGACGCCGATGACGATGAAGAGCACGTAGGGCTGGTAGCCGACGCTTCGGGCCTTGAAGATGAAGGTGAAGACGACGAAGTAGATCATCGCCATGGCCAACGGGTCGATGATCGTCCAGAGGTAGCCGATGGCGCTGCTGGCGTACCTCACGCGCAGGTCGCGACGCACCAGCGTGTCGAGCACCTGCCTGCGGGCGATGACGCCGCGCACCTGGGGCAACAGGATCATGCGAGCGGGTCCTACCTTCTGGTCTGATCGGTCCGGCGAGGACCCGACCGGTCCTCGCCGATGGGCAGTCTAGGCCCGCTCCCGGCGGGAACGCGCACGCAGTCGCACGCACGGCACGACGCCCTCGCCGGGCCCCTGCGTCGCCGGGCACGGACGGGCGGCCGGCGGCTCGATGCCACAATGGGCTGCGGCGACCGCGCACACCGGCTGCGCAGGATTCGGTCGTCGACACCGACCACGAAGGACCATGAGGGGCTGTTACGTGCTGGGCCGACCCGAAGTGAAGCGACACGCGAGCCAGACGTTGCAGGCGGTGCTCCGCTCCATCCCGCACCACCGGTGGGAGGTGCTCCGCGACCGCCTCCACCCGGCGCTGCGCCAGACCGCGGTCTCGCTCATCACCCCCCGGACGGAGAGCCTCGGACGGGTGTCGGTCATCGTCCCGTGCTACAACGTCGAGGAGTACCTCGCCGACTGCCTCGACAGCATCGTGCGCCAGAGGTACCGCGACCTGGACATCGTCGTCGTCATCGACGGCAGTCCGGACCGCAGTGCCCAGATCGCCCGCGGGTACGCCCGCTGGGACCGGCGCATCCGCGTGCTCGAGCAGCCGAACGCCGGCCTCGGGGCCGCCCGGAACACCGGCATCCGTGCCGCGCGGGGCGAGTTCATCACCTTCGTCGACTCCGACGACACGCTGCCGCCGAAGTCGATCGAGACGATGGTGACGTGCCTGGCGGCCTCCGGGTCCGACTTCGTGGTCGGCGGCCTGGAGCGACGCAACGAGGCCCGGTCGTGGGTGCCGCTCTGGGCCCAGGACGTGCACCGGCGCGACCGGATCGGCGTGCGCCTCGACGACTTCCCGGAGGTCCTCGCCGACGTCTTCGCGTGGAACAAGCTGTTCCGGCACGAGTTCTTCGACCGCGCCGTCGGGGGCTTCCCCGAAGGCATCCGGTACGAGGACCAGGAGCCGTCGGCCAAGGCGTACTCCAGTGCCGCGGCGTTCGACGTGCTGCACGAGGTCGTGTACTCGTGGTACGTCCGCGGCGACGGCACCTCGATCACCCAGCAGAAGTCCAACCTGGCCGACCTGACCGACCGGCTCACGGTGATGTCCAACGTCGCCGACGTGCTGCGTCGCCAGGCGAGCGAGCAGGTCCTGCACCAGTGGCAGGCCAAGTCGGTGGGCCTGGACCTGCGCCCCTACTACAACGAGGTGCCCCGGGTCGACGACGACTACTGGGACACCCTGGTCTCGGGGCTCGCGGCCGTCTCGCGCGACATGGACGAGTCCACGTGGAGCCGCGTCGACCTGCACGACCGCCTGCTCGCGCGGATGGTCGAGCAGGGCCACCGCGACGACATCCGGGTCGCCCTGAGCCGCCGCAGCGAGGTGGGCGACGCGTGGGAGTCCGACTTCTCGGTCGAGCCGCCGCTGGCCCGGCCGCTCTACCTCGAGGACCTGAGCACCTACCACCCGACGGCCGCCGACCTCACGCTGTCCGACGCCGACAACCGGATGAAGGTGACGGTCTTCGGCTACGAGGTCAACGGTGACGCCGTGGTGGTCACCGGCATGGCGTGGGTCCCCGGCCTCGACCTGGCCTCGGCGCGCACGACGCTGACGGCCCACCTCGTCGACGAGCTGGTGAGCGAGCCCGTGTCGCCCGACTCCGACCTCGTGCTCCCGGTCGAACGCTTCGAGGACCCCATGCTCGACGAGCTCGCGGCGCAGGCGTCCCCGAGCCACGCGGCCTCGGGCTTCCGCGTGCGCATCGACCTCGCGGCCCTGGCCACGGCCCTCGGCGCCCGCCACCCGGCCGTCGACGACCTCGACGAGTCGTACCCGGGATGGCACCTCGAGCTCGAGCTCGCCGTGCACGACAGCGGCCCCAAACCGCGCTCCTGGCGCACCCCCGTGACCTCGTGGGACCGCCGCTGGACGGGCAACGAGGTGGAGGTGTCGCCCCTGCACGACGGCCAGCGGGTGGTCCCCCTGTACTCCGCCGCCCGTGGGCTGCAGCTGCACCTGTTCGCTCCGCGGGTCGTCGCCTCCGAGGCGCGCCTCGTGGGCCGCGACCTGCACCTCGTCGCCTCGGCAGGTGACGAGGTCATCTCCGCGTTCACCCTGACGGGCGGCGCGGTCGGCATCCGCCGCATCATCCCCGCGGTACCCGTCGAGGGTGGCTACGCGGCCACGATCCAGGTCCCGCCGCTGCCGGCCGGTGCCTCACCGACGATCGACTACCGCTGGGGGCTGCGCGCGGTCGTGCCGAGCGGCACCCTTCCGATCGTCTACGCCGGCTCGACGGCCGATCTCTCCGAGGCCTCCCCGCACACCGGTGGCCTGCGCCTCGGCCTCGTCGGCTCGGGACACCTGCGCATGCTGGACCGCAAGCTGCACGCGTCCATCCATCGGGTCTCGGTGGCCGAGGACCTCCGGTCCTTCACGGTGGCCGGGTATGCCGCCTCCAGCGTCGGCACCGCACTGCACCTGGCCCTGGTGTCGGACCAGAGCGGCGACTGGCTGCCCACCGCGGTCCGCCACGACGTGTCGACCGGGCGCTTCGAGGCCGACTTCGACCTGCTCCACGAGAAGTGGGGTCGGCCCGTCGCCCACCCGACCAGCGGGTACTCCCTTCGGCTGCTGCGAACCCCCGGCGTCACCGACCGCAGCGTCTGGGTGCCGGTGGCCCCGCACGCCGTCGACGACGTGAGCCCTGCGTTCCTGCACTGGCACCGGACCGACGAGGTCGCGTTCCGTCTCACCATCACCTCCCGCGCCCGCGCCCTGTGGGTCAACGTCCGGGGCTCCGTGCCCGAGGAGGACTGGACCCGCGCCGGGCAGTGGGCGATGCGCCGTGGCATCCCCGCCCTGCTCCGCTCGCCCGTGGAGGACGCCGTCCTGCTCTCCACGTTCGGCGGGCGGTCGGCGGCGGACTCCCCTCTGGCGCTCTACGACGAGCTGGTGCGCCGGGACTACCCGCACCGGCTCGTGTGGGAGGTCGCCGAGGGCACCTCCGTCGTGCCGGACGGGGCACAGTCGGTGGTGATCGGCACGCGCGAGCACCTGCAGGCCCTGGAGACGTCGCGCTACCTCGTGGCCAACAACAACTTCCCGTTCTTCTACCGCAAGCACGCCGACCAGACCTACCTGCAGACCTGGCACGGGACGCCCTTGAAGAAGATCGGGCGACACGTCCCCGCGGGCAACCTCTCACTCTCCTACCGCGACCTCATGGCGCGCGAGGCGAAGGCCTGGGACCTGCTCCTGGCCCAGAACGACTTCGCGAGCACCGTGCTGGCCGACGCGCTCGGGTTCGAGGGCGAGGTCCTCAACCTCGGCTACCCCCGCAACGACCTGTTGACCACGGGGTCCGACGGTGACCGGGCCCGGATCCGCCGGCGCCTCGGGGTGTCCGACGCCGCGCGCGTCGTGCTCTATGCCCCGACGTGGCGCGACGACGTGCGGACGGCTGCGGGCGGCTATGCCATGGTCAACCACCTCGAGCTCGATGCCGTGGCGCGCACCTTCGGCAGCGAGGCGGTCCTGCTCGTGCGCGGGCACAGCAACACCCCCGGGCTCGGGGACACGGCGGCGCCGAACGTCGTCGACGTCTCGAGCTACCCCGACATCACCGAGCTGATGCTGGTGGCCGACGTCCTCATCACCGACTACTCCTCCGTGATGTTCGACTTCGCCGGGACCGGGCGGCCGATGCTCTTCCTCACCCCCGACGTCGCGCAGTACGCCGGCACCACCCGAGGCTTCTACCTCGACTTCGCCGAGATCGCCCCGGGTCCCCTGCTGTCGTCGACCGACGACGTGCTCCAGGCGCTGGCCTCCCTGGGCCAGGTCGAGGAGACCTACCGCGACCGGTACGAGGGGTTCCGCGACCGGTTCGCCCCGCGGGACGACGGCAAGGCCGCCGCCCGGGTCGTCGACGCCGTCTGGGGCGCCTGACGCCCCGGCGGCCGGGTCCGGCTAGGTGCCGGGCCGTGCCGCCGGGTGCACGTCGCCGGCTCCGACGGCGCGCTCGAACTCGTACATCACCGTCTCGTTGTAGGCGACGGGGTCGAAGTCGACGCTGGGCACCTGTCCCTCGACGGCTGCCACCAGGCCGGCGGCGAGCGCCGGCACGGTTCGCTCGACCACCAGGCCCTCTCCCTCGGCGAGGGCGGAGCGGACCGAGTCGAACCCGGTGGACACGACCGGCAGGCCGATCGTCCGGGCCTCGAGGATGACCATCGGCTGGCCCTCGTAGTCGCTGGAGAGCACGAAGCAGTGCGACTCGGCCATGATGGCCCAGGGGTTGCGCTGGAGACCGGCGAAGAGCGCGAGCCCGTCGAGCCCCAACCGGTGGACCCGTGCCGTCAGGTCCGCGCGCAGGGGTCCGTCGCCCACGACGACGAGCCGGATCCGCGGATGGCTCTGCTGCGCGACGGCGAAGGCCTCGAGCAGCCGCTCGTGGTTCTTCTCCGGGGAGAGCCGCCCGACGGCCACGAAGACGAAGCGCTCCTGCCCGTCGGGGGCCGGCGCGAGGGCGCCCATGACGTCCTCGGGCGCAGCATCGCCGGCACCGCTGACGATCCGCTGGACGTCGATGGAGTTGCGGGCGGCGACGAACTTCTCCGCCGGCGCCCACCGTGCGAGGGCCCGCGCGTTGACGTCACGCAACGCGTCCGACACCGACACGAGGTGGTCGAAGCGGCTGTAGCTGGTGAAGACACCCTGCAGGTTCGCGGCGTGCGGCCGACGACCGTCGACCTCACGCATCTGGTCGGCGAGCAGGTCGTTGTGCTGCCACACCGAGCGGCTCCCTGCCGGGGCGTGCCCGAGCAGGAACGTCCACGCCGGTGAGTAGCCGCTGAAGTCGACCACGTGGTCGAAGCGGGCCGACCCCACGACGCGACGCCAGTCCTGGCACAGCGCCTCGTCGACCTTGGCGAGCGTCGTCGGCGGGACCTTGTCGATCTGTCCTCGCATGACCCGGCGACGGCTCATCCACAACGCCTTGCTCATCGGGGCGCCGCCGTTGCGTGCGAACTGGCGAACTCGGGGGTCGATCGCGTCGGCGTTGGCGGACCGGTCCTCGTTGTCGATGGGGCCCACGACCACGGACACGTCCCAGACGGAGTGGTCGATGGTCCGCAGCAGGTTCAGGGCCGAGCTGGTGATGCCGTTGGACATCATCCCGCCGAGGTAGAGCATCAGGGTTCGTCGACCGTCGTGGCGGGTGCGCCGCACCTCGTGACCCTCGCGGCGTCCTCGCACGACGACGTCGATGACCCGCTGGGTCGCGCCACCGTCGTCCTTCGGTGCGAACCGCGCCCGGGCCGCCTCATACCGGGCGCCGTGCGTGACGACCGGGTCGAGCGGCGAACCGCTGCCGATCGAGGTGATGAGCTCCGCGAGCTCGACGGTCGTGCTGCTCTGGGGTCCGGGCAGCTCCTCCACCGGGAGGTAGGAGCCGCGGTAGCCGTCGTACTCCTGCCGGTCCGGGGTGTGGAACAGGACGGGGCGACCGGTCGAGAGGAAGTCGAAGAAGATGCTCGAGTAGTCGGTCACCAGCACGTCGGTGACGCCGAGCACGGCATTGGTCGGGACGTCGTTGGGCACGAGACGACCGGCCAGGCGGGGCTCCGTCGAGGCGAACCGGTAGACCTGCTGGTGCACCTTGAGCAGGACCCGGTGCCCGTCGGGGAGCCGGCCCTCGAGGTCGTCGACGAGGTCGGCGAGGTCGGCGACGTCGTTGCGGGGGGTGTGGAACGACTCGCCCTTCCACGTCGGCGCCACGAGCACGAGCCGGTCGTGCGACGGGAGTCGCACCCCGGCGGACCGGAGCCGTTCGCGGGTCTCCTCACGGTGCCGCTCGTCGCCGAACTGCAGGTCGGTGCGGGGGTAGCCGACCTCCACGATCTCGCCCGGTGCGATGTTGACGAGCCGGTAGGCGTGCTCGTACATCTGCTCGCTCATGAAGGCGCTGGTGGAGAGCAGGTAGTCGGCCATCATGAGGTTGCGCAGGACGTTGACGGCCCCGCGCCCGCCCTGCGACTCGTCGTAGCCCATCGCCTTGAGCGGCGTGCCGTGCCAGGTGTTGAGGTAGGTCTGACCGGGTCGCTTGCCCCACACGGGCGGGAACGTCGCGTTGTTGACGAGCAGACCCGCGGTGGCCAGTGCGCGGTGGTAGGCGACCGAGCCCCGACGCACGAAGCGCACACGGGCGTCGCCGCGGAACTCCGCGACGGTCGAGGCGTAGGCCGTCAGGTCCGCGAGCACCCAGACATGGCGCAGGTGCTGCTGACCGGGGTCGGCGAGCAGCGCCCGGAAGATGGCCTCGGGGTTGCACAGCATCCCGTTGCCGGCGAAGGACTCGTAGACGACCAGGTCGGGGTCGACCGGGAGGGAACGGACCGCGGCCTTGAGCTCGTGGGGTCCGGCGGCGACGAGCTTGCGCATCAGGCGCTGGACCTTGACAGCGCTGCGGGCCGCTCGGGGGGGCAGTGACATGAGCTCTCCACTTTCTCGGTCTCCGGGGCCCAGGCTGCGGGCGCCCGGCGGCCCCGCCATCGTAGTGACCCGCCGAATGCCCCGCGCGCGCCACGGGTCGCCTGCCGGGTGCGTCGCTGACAGGCTGACAGCACGTACAGCCCGCTTGGGTACTCTCAGCCCGGCCGGCGACCCCGGCTGTGCGTCGAGAAAGGCATCCACGTGCTTCTACCGGGCTCCACGTCCTGGAGCGACACCGTTCCCGTCTTCCTCGCCGTCGGGATCCTGGTCTTCGTCCCCGGCCTGGCCGCCGGCCTGCTGCTGCGCCTGCGCCCCCTCGCCGCCCTGGGGCTCGCGCCCTTGCTGTCGACGAGCTGCCTGGGCGTCACCGCTCTCGTCGCGCCGCTGGTGGGGGTGCGGTGGAGCATCGCCACGGTCGTGGTCGGTGTCCTCGTGCTCTGCGCCGTCTCCTGGGGGGCCGGCGTGCTCCTGACTCGCCTCAACGCCCGGCTGGCGGAGCGCCGGCCGTCCTGGGCGCCGTGGCTCGAGCACCGCGAGGGGCCCCGGTTCGACTCGGTGTGGTGGTGGTCGCTGGCGAGCGTGGTCGCGACGCTCCTCGTCGTGCTCTTCACCATCCGGACCGAGATGCGCACCCCCGAGGCGCTCCCCCAGGGCCCCGACACGATCTTCCACGTCGCCGCGCCGCAGTGGGGCCTGCAGCACGGCACCCTCTCCTCGTTGGACGTCGGGCACTTCAACGACCCCGCGGCCCCGTTCTACCCCGCCGCCTTCTACGCCTTCACCGCGACCGCCTCCCTCCTCACCGGTGCCTCGGTCGTCGTGTGCTCGTCCGTCTACGTCCTCGTGCTCGGCGGTGTCGTGTGGCCGCTCGGGTGCATCGTGCTGGCCCTGAGCCTGCTCGGCCGGCGCGTGGTCGTCGTCCTCGCGACGGCCTTCCTCAGCGTGGCCTTCACCAGCTACCCCTACTTCCTCATGGGCTTCGGCGTGCTGTGGCCGAACCTGCTGGGCCAGGCGATCCTGCCTGCCGCCCTCGCCTGCGTCGTCGGGCTGTTCCGCCCCCTCGGGGAGCCTTCCTACGCGGTGGCCGACCGGCTGCGCTCGGCCTTCCTCCTGCTCGTGGCACTCCCCGGGCTCGTCCTGGCGCACCCCAACGCCTTCATCAGCCTCGGGGTGCTCGGCGGCCTGCTCGTGCTGGGTCGGGTGTGGGGCCTGGTCGCCCGCGAGCCGTCACGCAGACGCCGGATGAGGATCGTGGCCGGTGTCCTCCTCGCGCTGGCGGTCATCGCCGTCGCCTCGGTCGTGGTGCGACCGCAGTTCATGTTCGCGACCGGTGCTCCGGGGCCGGAGCGGTCGATCAGGGGGTCCATCCGCGACCTGGTCCTCTTCGCGCCGCGTGCCAGCACCCCGCTGCCGATGCTCACGGCCATCGTCGCGATCGGTGTGGTCGCGCTGTTCCGCCGTCACCGCGGCGCCCGGTGGGTGGTTGCCGCCCTCGTGCTGATGCTGTCCCTCTACTGGTTCAACATCGCCGTCGACACCACCGTCGTGCGCTGGTTCACCTGGCCCTGGTACAACAACGCGGTCCGCCTGCACGCCGTGGCCATCCTGCCCGCCGTGCTGGCCGGGGCGGCGGGACTCGTCGCCGTCATCGACTGGCTCACCACCCTGGCCGGCCGGCGGTGGAGCCGGGCCGTCGCGGCGGCCGGCGCCGCCGCGCTGGTCCTCGGTGCCGCGTCGGTCGACAGCGGGTCCCTCGTGGGGGCGCATCGCAACCTCCTGCACCGCTACTTCCATCCCAAGGCCGCCGACTCCTGGGTCACCGCTGGAGAGCTGAAGTCCCTGCGGCAGCTGTCCACGCACCTGCCCGCCGACGCGGTGGTCGCCGCCAACGCGTGGAACGGTGGGACCTACCTCTACGTCGTGAGCGGCCGACGGCTCCTGATCCCCACGGAGAAGGGTCTGACCGCCGGGGACCGCCAGCTCCTGGCCCGCTCGCTCGACCGCGTCGGCTCGGACCCCAAGGTGTGCGCGGCGGCACGACGACAGGGCGTCTCCTACGCGATCACCGGCGGTCAGCCGTTCTCGTGGGCCGGCAACCGCGTCAGGCTCTATGCCGGGATCGACCACGTGGGCCGCTCGGCAGCGTGGCGCAAGGTGGCGTTCGCGGCCCCGTTCACGCTCTACGAACGGGTCGGGTGCGCCCCGGCCGGTGGGCTGGGCGGAGCGACCTGACGCGTGCCGGCGGGCGCTGTCAGCGGGTGAGCCGACGAGGGCTCGAGATGAAGCCGACCCCCCACGACCAGTGCATGGTGGCGAGGACGACCGGCGTGACGGCGCGGGTGGCGGCCGACTCGCCCCGCGAGATGGCGACCCCGCCGCCGAGGACGCCGAGGGCATAGGCCGCCGGGACCGCCCACGCCGGCTTCCAGAAGAAGCCCCCGAGGGCCGCCGCGGTGGCGACCACGACCATGGTCGGCGGTGCGAGGTACCGCGGGTTGATCGTGCCCTCGTGGTGGCGGGCGACGACCCGACGCCAGCGGCCGTAGTGGAAGTACTGCTTCGCGAGCGCCTTGACGGACGCGCGGGGGCGGTAGGTCACCTTGAGGTCCGGCGTGAACCAGACCGTGCCGCCGGTCTCGCGGATGCGATGGTTCATCTCCCAGTCCTGGGCCCGCGCGAAGTGCGAGTCGTAGCCGCCGACCCGTTCGAGCGCCGCGCGGCGGAAGACCCCGAGGTAGACGGTGTCGGCCTCCCCGGCCGATCCGCCCGTGTGGAAGCGCGAGCTGCCCACCCCGAGGGGGCTGCGCATGGCGGCCGCGACGGCACGCTCGAAGGTCGTCGTCCCCTGGGCGTCCATGATGCCGCCGACGTTGTCGGCGCCGACCCGGAGCAGCTCCCCCACGGCCCGGGAGATGTAGTCGTCGGGGATCTCGGCGTGCCCGTCGACCCGGACGATGACGGCACCGCTGGAGGCGCCGATCGCGGCGTTGAGGCCGTCGGGCGTGCGTCCGCTCGGGTTGCGCACGAGGCGGACCCGCGGGTCCTCGGCGGCGAGCGCGTCGGCGACCTCGTCGGTCCGGTCGGTCGAGGGGCCGAGCGCGAGGACGACCTCGAGGGGACCGGCGTAGTCCTGCCGCAGGATCATCGCGACGGCGTCGCGCAGGTGCCGCTCCTCGTTGAGCAGCGGCATGATGACGCTGACCGGCGGGGTCAGCTGCGTCGACGCGTCCACGCTGGCGGTCCTTGTCCTCTGGTCGTCGCGCCGGGATGACGCCCGGGCCCGTGCTCCACCCGCTGTCCGGAGCGAGCGGCGACCAGACTACTGGAGCGTCACCCGGCCCTCGACCGCGGTCGGGACGGGCCCCTGGCGGCCCGCGAGGCGGAGCGCCGCCTCGCGAGGTGAGGCGGCGCCCGCCTCGGGCCCCGGTGACGTGCCGCAGCGCCGCGGACACGAAGCACGCTGCTCGACCTCGCGTCCAGGGGTGACGCGGACCGCGGCCACGGCCCGGGTGCCCCCGGCGCTGCATCGTCGAGTCTACGACCGAATGGCACGATCATCAAGCAACTGGACCATCACGTCACTTGGCGGACGGCCTGGGCGATCATCGAGGCGTCCGTCGCTAGGTTGGTGCCATGACGCCGACCCGGGCGGCCGAACGGGCCGCAGCAACCGCCGCCCTGCGCGAGCTGATCCTCGCGGGTGAGCACTACCGGCTGGCCGCCGCGACACATCTCGACCTCACGGTCAACGAGAGCCGGGCCATCAGCTACCTGCTCGCTCGCGGCTCCCTCGGCCAGACCGACCTCGCCCAGGCCCTCGGCCTGACGACGAGCTCGACGACGACGCTCGTCGACCGCCTCGAGCGTCGTGGGCTCGTCGAACGGGTCCCGGACACGGTCGACCGCCGACGCAGCACCGTCCGCATCCCCGACTCCGGCATGGAGCAGGTCGGTCAGGTGCGCGACTGGATGCCGCACACCTTCGACGCCCTCGACCCCACGACGCTGCCGGCGGTGACCGACGTGCTGACGACCATCGCCGAGGCGTTGCGCGGCGTCGCGGCCGACATCCACGCCGCCGAACCCGGTGCGCGCGGCACCCGTCGCCGCCACTGAGCCCACCCGGCGGGGGCCCGGTGGGCGCACCCGGCTCAGCGGACGCGTCCGGCGACCCATCCGTTCGTCCAGATCCGGGCCAGCTCGACGCGCTGGCCCGGCTTCGGTGCGTGCCACACCTTCCCCGAGCCGGCGTAGATGCCGACGTGGTAGGCCCTCCCGGAGCGCATGAAGAAGATGAGGTCACCCGGCCGGACGCTCGATCGCGAGATGCGCGCCGTGTCGAGGCGCTGGGCGTCGGCCGTGCGCGGCAGGTGCTGGGCCAGGCGCGCGTCGAACACGTAGTGCACGAGACCGGAGCAGTCGAAGGCCGCCGGCCCGGCAGCGCCCCACCGGTAGGGCTTGCCCTTCTGCGCCGCCGCCACGCGCACGGCCCGCGTCCCGAGCGGGATCGCGACCGTCGAGGCGAGCGACAGGCGCACGTCGACGCGGTTCCGGTCCTGGGCGGCATCGGCGACACTCGCCCACGTGGCGGTGGCACCGGCGCGCGCCGCGGACCCGACGTGCGGCGGCGGCGTCGGATCCGTCGGCGCCGTCGTCGTCGACAGTCCGGCAACGGCACCGACGGCGAGCAGCGGGGCGAGCAGCAGACCGGCGCCGGGGCAGAACCGGCGGAGACCGCGGGACCGGCGCGCAGGGGTGTGTGCGATGGCAGGCATGGCGAATTCCCTTCCCACGCCTGCGAGGTGAGCTGTCGGGTTCGGGCGGAAGATGCCCGGCCGCGCATGGCGGCTTCACCCCAAGTCCGGC